>JAFZMY010000058.1 GCA_017553165.1 Neisseriaceae bacterium | reverse complement strand
TACCTGATATTGGTGAAGAAGAAATTGCCGAAGTGGTGGATACGCTGCGTTCAGGTTGGGTTACGACTGGGGCAAAGGCTCGTCAGTTTGAGCAGGATTTTGCAGATTATTTAGGGGGTGGCATACAGGCTTTGGCGGTTAATTCTGCCACTTCGGGCTTACATTTGGCGTTAGAAGCAGTGGGTGTTAAAGCAGACGATGAAGTGATTGTGCCGTCTTACACTTTTACTGCCACTGCCGAAGTGGTGCGTTATTTGGGTGCGACTCCTGTTTTTGCTGATAGCAATCCTGATACATTTTGCATTGACCCTGCCGATATTGAACGCAAAATCACGAACAAAACCCGTGCGATTATGCCTGTGCATTTTGCAGGTTTAGCGTGCGATATGGACGCAATCATTACCATTGCCAAACGACACGGCTTAAAAATTATTGAAGATGCGGCTCATGCTTTTCCGACCAAATACAAAGGCAAACTGATTGGTACATTGGATACAGATGCGACCGTATTTAGTTTTTACGCCAACAAAACCATGACCACTGCTGAGGGTGGTATGTTGGTATCTCGCAATTCTGAAATTATTGAACGAGCCAAAATTATGCGTTTGCACGGCATTAGCAGGGACGCATTCGACCGTTATCGCAGTGAAAAACCTGCTTGGTTTTACGAAGTGATTGAACCTGGTTTTAAATATAATCTCACCGACATTGCGGCGAGTCTTGGTTTGCAACAGTTAAAAAAAATCGACCGTTTTCAACAAAAACGCCAACAATTAGCCGAACAATACGACAAAGCACTTGCTGATTTACCCTTAATTTTGCCGCCACGCCCTATTCATCAAGAAAGCCAACACGCATGGCATTTATATCCCATTCGCTTAACAGAAAATGCACCCATAAAAAGAGATGAATTGATTATGAAAATGGCACAACACAAAATCGGCTGTTCGGTGCATTTTATTCCACTACACCGCCAGCCTGTGTGGCGTGATACATACGGTTTAAGTGCAGAGCAATTTCCTGTGGCAGATAAGTTGTATCAAAGCGAAATTTCCATTCCGCTTTTTACCAAAATGACGGACGATGACCAAAATCGTGTAATCAACGCTTTACACCAAATTATTCAGGCAGCCTGAAAATGAGTAAAAGAATATTTGATTTTTTATTATCGCTCATAGGCTTAATAATATTATCTCCGCTTTTTGTGGTGATTGCCTTGTGGATTATGGCAGATAGCGATGGCGGCATATTTTACCGCCAAGAACGCATAGGCAAAAACGGCAAACCGTTTCGCATTCATAAATTTCGCACAATGGTTGTGAATGCCGACAAGAAAGGCGGTTTAACTGTGGGCAAAGACAGTCGCATTACCAATAGCGGACAAGTTTTACGCCATTATAAATTAGACGAATTACCGCAACTGATTGATGTTTTATTCGGTAAAATGAGCCTTGTCGGACCACGCCCTGAAATTGCCGAGTTTATGAATTTATATCCAGATGATATACGGCAAAAAATTTTATCCGTGCGACCTGGTATTACCGATTGGGCTTCAATTCAAATGATTGATGAAAACGACTTGTTGGCACAATACGACAACCCACATGACGCTTATATCAAACACATTATGCCGCAAAAAGCAAAGTTTTATACGGAATATGTGGATAATCAATCATTTTTGGGTGATATAAAGATTATTTTGGCAACCATACGCAAGATTTTTATTAGATAATTTTTCCGGCAGACTTTGAAAATAATATTTATAATGCAAAACGTTTTTATGTAAATCTTGTATAGGAGAAAAATCATGTCAGGTTTTACCATATTTTTTCTTGTTTTGTTGTTAATTGTTTTAGCTATTTCAGGTTGGTTGATTGCGATTTTCAACCGCATGGTATTATTGAAAAATCGTTTTCAAAATGCGTTTGCACAAATTGATGTGCAATTAAAACGCCGTCATGATTTGATTCCAAACTTGGTGGAAACAGCCAAAGGTTATTTGAAGCATGAGCATGAGACTTTGCAAGAGGTGATTGAAGCACGTAATGGTGCGGTAAAAGGTTTGTCTGGTTTGAAAAACTCTTTGAATAATCCTGATTTAGTACAAGCTTTTGCAGCTGCCGAACAAAATCTACAAACAGCCTTGGGACGTTTTAGCATGGTGTTGGAAAACTATCCCGAAGTCAAAGCTGATAAACATATGATGATGGTGCACGAAGAAATTACATCAACCGAAAATAAAATCGAATTTTCACGTCAGCATTACAATAATTGTGTTACCGAATACAACCTATATCGCCAATATTTTCCAAATAATATCGTGGCAAAACCTTTGGGACATGGTACAGATGCTACTTTATTGGAATTTGACGATAAACCACAAATTGACGTTGCACCTGTTGTAAATTTCAAAGAATAATTGATTTAATAATATGGTTATTAATTTTTACCGCCAACAGGAAGAAAGCATTCGTAAAGCATGGTTCCTGTTGGCTTTGTTTTTATTGGCAACTTTTTTGCTAACTGTTGCGATTACAACTTTATCTGCTTTGGCAATTAAGTTATTTTTATTCGTTTTTTTTCCTAATGCTAATTTCCCTAATTCTTTGCTGTGGCTGATTGGATTTTTATGTCCAGTTTTAGTGTTTTCAGCGTCTGTTAAAAAATTAAAACAATTATCAAAAGGCAATTACTCTGCGATTATGGCAGGTGGCATTTTATTAAACACAACTGATAATTTGCAAGAACAAAGATTGCGTAATACTGTTGAAGAAATGGCTATTTCAGCCAATATTCCTGTGCCACATATTTATATTTTAAAAATGGAACCTTCGGTTAATGCTTTTGCTGCTGGTTTGCGTCCTACTGATATGGCAATTGGAATTACACGTGGTGCTTTTGAAAACTTAAATCGTGATGAATTACAAGGTATGGTTGCTTATGAAATGGCTCAAATTATTAATGGTCATGCAAAGCTTAATACTTTGGTATATGGTGTTTTATTCGGTTTAGATTTTATTTATATTTATCTTAAAAAATTCTTTTCTACTATTTTTAAACCATTTTACAAAGAAATCAATAGAGTTCATAAAAAAGAATTAGATCAACATGAAGCAACTTCGTTTATTGTTTCTTTTTATTTGATTGTAGTAGGTATTTTCTTATTTTTACCATTGTCATTAATGGTTGTGGTAAGTTATATTGGTCATTTTTTTGCACAAATTATTAAATCATCAATTTGTAGACAGAATGTTTTTCAAGCAGATGCAACTGCGGTACAATTAGCACGTAATCCCAATGGAATTGCATCTGTTTTACAAAAAAGTATGCAAACTAAATGGTCTTATATTTTATTTGCTGATACATTTATGCAAGAGTTGTCTCATTTGTTGTTTACATTTGGTAGTAACCCAATTTATGAATTTCAAATTTTACATACTCATCCTGATACAAAACAACGAATTTATCAACTGTTGCCAGACTGGAATGGAGAATTACCGCAAACTAATGATGATATTGTTAGAGTTGCCACATTTGGTAAAGATGATTCTGAAGTTTATCATGCTGCGTCAGCTGCATTTGCATTGGGAATTATTAATAATATTTCTGACGAATCATTACTTAAAAAATCTAATGAAAATTTGGAAGACGATGCTTATTGGTTTAATGCTGCAAGACTGCCGGAAAAAGCACCAGCAGTTGTGGTGGCAATGCTTGCAAGACATAATGCAGATAAAAAGGCGTGTTTGGATATTGCCCAATTATTCAATAAGCAATTATATGAAAATATTAAACAATTATTAGAACATGCACTGCCGGAAAAGCAACGTTTTGCAGTATTGGCAGTTGCCTTGCCTAATTTGAGATTGAATATTATTGGTGAAGAAAATATTAATAAATATAAAACATTCTTACAAAATATAATTAAATCAGATGGCAAAATTACATTGTTTGAACATTGTGTTTATGCAGCGGTTTCCGGCAGTCTTAAAATATCCGCTTTGGATACGTTTTTACCACCTTTGCCCAAAGATAAGCTAATTGAACAAATGCAACGTTTGTTATGTTTAACTGCACGCTTTTCAAATCAGGGAAAAAATGCAGAGGCTAATTTTTATGCTGCTAATGAATATTGTGGTTTGCCTGTTATTGCGTATCAAGATAATATTCCATTGGGTTCGTTATCTTCGCTATTAGTTCAATTGGATAGGCTTAATATATCTTATAAACAACAGTTAATAGAAGCTATTAAACAAATTATTATTGCAGATGATGATATATCTGATGAAGAATATGATTGGTTATCAATGATGCAAATTACTTTGGGTGTGGTATGTGAAATTGAAGAAAAAAATAGTGATGAGAGTAATGAGTCAAATTAATAATTGAAACATTATAAGAGACTCCTGCAAAAATAGTATCTGTGGCACATTTCGTACGTTTGCGTTGCTCTAAACGATAGCCTTTCTACTTGTTATGTCTTCGATTTGAAGTGCTACTACGCCTCGAATTGTACTCACATCTACCAGTTTTGCAGGAGTCTCTATAAGATAATTTAAACGCCGTGGATTATATATAACTCTACGGCGTTTTGATTACAATTTTAAGGCTGTTTACTACTTAAACTTTTAGCAATTTCAATTAAATCAATAAATTCAGCTCGATCACCGTATGGGTCTGGTTTTTGATTGTCTTTTGCTAATTTGTAAATATCGTCCCAATTCATTTTGCCGTTGTACTCACCACCACGCAAGGCTTCGCCGTATGCTACTACTGCCATGGCAAAACGGCTATCACTTGATGTATTAGCAAATGATTTACTATTAAGTGCAACTGCTTGTTGTAGTAGTTTAGATTGCGTTTGATTGGGCAATTTATAACGTAGTTTAATAAAGGCGTATTCTTTGTTGTTGCCTTTGGTTATTTGGGATTGAGTATAGCGAGAGTCGTCAATCCAGCCTTGTTTGCCAACTGGCACAAATTCATAAAAAGCAGTTACTTTATTGCCTGCACCAATATCGCCAGCATCGACTTCATCGTTATTAAAATCTTCACGTTTGAGTTGGCGATTTTCATAGCCGATTAAGCGATATTCACGCACGGTGGCAGGATTGAATTCCACTTGAATTTTAACATCTTGTGCAACTGTCATTAGTGTTGCTGATAATTCACGTCCAACTACTTTTTTGGCTTCACGATACGAGTCAATATAAAAGTAATTGCCATTGCCAACATCGGCAATTTTTTCCATCATCGCTTCATTGTAATTGCCTGTGCCATAGCCTAATGCTGATAGCGAAATTCCTGATTTGCGTTTTTCTGCAACCATTGTTGCTAATGCGTTGCGGTCGCGAATGCCAACATTGAAATCACCATCGGTTGCCAAAATAATTCGATTGATTCCATCTTTAATATATGATTTTTCTGCTTCGCGATATGCCATTTGAATGGCTTGTTCTCCGGCAGTTGCACCGCCTGCTTGTAATGAATCTACTACTTGCAGAATTTCTTTTTTATTTTTGCCAGATGTTGAGGGTAGGGCTAATTTTTCACCGCTGGCATAGGTTACGATGGCAACTTTATCTTGGGGACGTAATTGTTCAGTAAGAATGTGCAAGGTTTGTTTAACTAATGGTAATTTTTTGTCATTATTCATACTGCCGGAAACGTCAACCAAAAATACCAAGTTAGCCGGCGGTAATTGATTGCTATGAGTGTCATTGGCACGCAAGGCGATTTTCATAATTTTGGCATCGCTTTTAAATGGTGAATCAAATACTTCGGTAGCAATGGCAAATGGTGCATTAGGATTGTTTTTGGGGTAATCGTAGTCAAAATAATTAACCAATTCCTCCAAACGTACTGCATCACGTGGAGGTAAGCGGTTGCTATTTAGGAATCTACGAATATTGCTGTATGCTCCAGTATCAACGTCAATAGAGAAGGTGGAAACTGGATTTTCTGTTACTAAATGTACAGGTGATTTTTGTAATTCGGCGTATTCTTCACGGTCGGTTACTAATGGTTTGATATAGCCGTCATTATTGGGTAGTCCGCTTTTAATTGCACCGTAAAGAACAACTCCACCAGTATTAGATTCCATAACGCTTTTTTCGAGTCTTGCCGGTGCTGCTGCGTATGTATCTTCCTGTATTGTTGGTGCATTTGCTTGTTGATTGGAAGTGCCAGTACATGCAGTAAATAATGTTAATAAAGTAACTATATAAGTTGAACGTTTCATTGCGATACCTCTTCGAATAATGTTTGAAATAGATTGATTATACTTTACAAATAGTTATAGTAATAATATTTAAAATGAAACCTTTGCAAAATTAGCATCTCTTTGTACATTTCTAGACTCCTGCAAAACTGGTAGATGTGAGTACAGTTCGAGGCGTAGTAGCACTTCAAATCGAAGACATAACAAGTAGAAACTCCTGCAAAACCCTTACTGAAACAAAAATTTAATCCTGCCGTATGGTGGACTTCCCTGCCCATCATAACGCCGTAGGCGTTAATTCATTGTATTTCAACGATTTTTATTCCGCCCTATCGGACTGTTTGGTGGACTGGTAAGCCCACCCTACGGCGTTTCGTTTTCAAAAATTAGGTTTTGCAGGGGTTTCAAGTAGTTAGGCGAGATTTCGAGCAACGCAAACGTACGAAATGTGCCACAGATGCCAGTTTCGCAGGAGTCTCATTTCGTACTTTTGCGTTGCTTTTCAACGATAAGCCTTTCTACTTGTTATGTATTCGTTTGCGGTGCTACTACAACTTTGAAATTTGCTCACATCTACTAATTTTGCAAAGGTTTCAAAATATAAAATATCAAGTTTCTTATTAAAAGTTTCCGGCAGACTATTGTTTATTTATTTCGATAAAGCAACATGGCATCGCCATAACTAAAAAAGCGATATTTTTCTTGAATGGCATGTTGATAAATTTCGCGTATATAGTCAAATCCTGCAAACGCTGAAACTAACATCAATAGTGTTGAACGTGGCAGATGAAAGTTGGTTATAAGACCGTCTACTACTTTAAATTCAAATCCTGGTGTGATGAAGATATTTGTTTCGTTACTGCCTTCACATAGTCTGCCGGAAACAGCTGCTGATTCTAATGCACGCAAAGAAGTAGTGCCGACAGCATAGATTTTATTGCCATTTTTTTGAGCATTTTCAATTTTGCTGATGGAAGATTGCGGAATAAAGTACCTTTCGCTGTGCATTATATGTTCTTTAATATTTTCTACGCGTACTGGTTGAAAAGTCCCTGCACCAACGTGCAAGGTTAAAGGGGCAATGATTACGCCTTTGTTTTGCAATTGTTGCAAGATGTCATCGGTAAAGTGAAGTCCTGCGGTTGGGGCTGCTACCGCACCTTGTTCTTTGGAATAAATGGTTTGATAACGTGAATCATCTTTATCATCGGCATTGCGAGTGATATATGGTGGCAGGGGTAAATGTCCATAATGTTCTAATAATTCGTATAGATTTTCTTGATTATGGAAATGTAAAAGAAATAAATCATCTTCTCGCCCTATACATTCTGCGTTCAGATTTTGTTCTAATTGTAATTTAGTTCCGCTTTTGGGGGCTTTGGAAGCTTTGATATGTGCTTGGGCGGTATGTGCATCAATAATGCGTTCGATTAATACTTCAACTTTGCCGCCGGTAGTTTTTTGTCCGAAAAGGCGTGCTTTGATGACTTTTGTGTCGTTAATTACCAAAACATCGCCAGTGTTAATATATTCCGGCAGTGTTTGAAAATTGGTGTCATGTAAAGTTTGTTCCAAAGTGGCAATTAGCAGGCGACTTGAACCACGCACTTGTGGTGGAAATTGTGCAATTAATTCACTTGGAAGTTCAAAATCAAAATCATTGATATTCATAATATTGTTTGTATATATTAGTAAGTCTGCCGGAATAAATTATTTTCTTAATTTATAACCACTTTTTAGTAAAAGTAAAATTGTAGTAGTTAAAATAATACAGGATATTGATACTATGCTTGCTGATAAATATGGCGAGACATCGGATTGTCCAAAAAATCCATAGCGAAATCCGTCAATCATATAAAACATGGGATTAAAATGACTTAATTTTTGCCAAAATGGTGGTAATCCATTGATAGAATAAAATACGCCGGATAAAAATGTAAGCGGCATAATTAAAAAGTTTTGAAACATGGCTAATTGGTCGAATTTTTCTGCCACAATTCCTGCTAATAAACCAAATGTTCCCATTACCCAGCAAGCGGTAAATGCAAAAAATAAAATCCAGCCTAAATTAGTTGGCATGGGTAACCCAAACCAGAAAGTTACTAATATAACTCCTAAACCAACCAATAAACCTCGCAAAATAGCAGCACCTACGTAGGCACAGAAAAATTCAAAATAGGTAATTGGCGTTAGCAAAATAAAAATCAGATTACCAGTGATGCGAGATTGAATTAAACTACTGGACGTGTTAGCAAATGAGTTGTTTAACATCGACATCATGGCTAAACCTGGTATTAAGAATGATGTGTAAGACACTCCAGGTAAAACATCTCCACGCCCTTGCATTACATGCGAAAAAATTAGTTGATATAGTAGGGCAGAGATAATCGGTGCAGAAATTGTTTGTAAGGAAACTTTCCAAAAACGTAAAACTTCCTTTTTGAATAGTGTGTAAAAGGCAGTTGTATTCATCGTTGTTCTTCATTCATCATGCGAACAAATACGCTTTCTAAATCTGTTTCTAAAATGCGTAATTGTTCTATGGCAATATTGTGTTGACGAAGTTGATTTAAAATATCGGTAAATTGGTTATAGTCTTCACATTGTAGAGTTTTTTCGTTATTTTTTTCTTCAATAACAAAGTGTTGTATATTTTCCGGCAGACTATTTATTTCTATTGCAAATCTAACCCCATTATTGTTTTGGAGTAATTTATTGGTGTTTTCCAAAGCAATTAGGCGACCGTTTTTCATCATGGCAATGCGAGAACATAGGTTTTGTGCTTCTTCCAAGTAGTGTGTGGTAAGAATAACCGTAGTCCCATCTTGATTAAGGCGGCGGATAAATGTCCATAGATTTTGACGTAATTCCACGTCAACTCCTGCTGTAGGTTCGTCCAAGACAATTATGGGCGGACGATGTACTAATGCTTGTGCCACCATTAGTCTACGTTTCATACCTCCTGATAAATTGCGAGAATTGGTATTAGCTTTATCGCTTAATCCTAAATTGTGTAGAATTTCATCAATCCAATCGTCATTTTTGCGAATGCCAAAATAGCCAGATTGAAAACGCAAGGCTTCACGCACAGAAAAAAATGGGTCAAAAACTAATTCTTGTGGAACTACGCCAACATTGCGTCTAACGTCAAATGGAGAATTTTTTACATCAAAACCCATGACGGATATGTTGCCAGCGGTTAATTCTAAAAGTCCTGCCATCGCAGAAATTAAAGTAGTTTTGCCGGCACCGTTTGGACCTAATAGTGCAAAAAATTCTCCCTGCTTAACTGTAAATGATACTTTATCCAAAGCACGAAATCCGTTTGGGTATACTTTTACAGCTTCGTTAATGATTAGTGCATTATCGCTCATGTTTAATCCAATAATTCACATTGCCATAAGTCTTGCATAGTTTCGCGGCGACGAATTAGAGTGTAGGAGTCGTTATTAACCATAACTTCTGCACCACGACATCTTGCATTGTAATTGCTTGCCATGCTCATAGCATAAGCACCAGCACTGCATATTGCTAATAAATCATTTTCCACAACTTTTAAGCTGCGTTCTTTGGCTAAAAAATCACCACTTTCGCAAATAGGACCTACAATATCTGCAACAATAGGTTCAATATCACGTTCTACCACCGGCACAATGTGATGATAAGCTTGATATAAAGTAGGACGCATTAAATCATTCATAGCGGCATTGGTGATGATAAAGTTTTTTTCTTCGCCATGTTTGATATGTTCGATGCGAGTTAGCAATACGCCGGCATTGCCCACTAATGAACGACCTGGTTCTAATATCAAAGATAAATTGCGATTAGCAATCAGATTTTTTACTTGATTAGCATAAAAAGACAATTCCGGCAGACTTTCATCAAGATAGCGTATGCCAACTCCACCGCCTAAATCGACGTGTTTTAAGTTAATTCCTGCATCTTTTAATTTATCTATTAAGACTATTAGACGCTGACAGGCTTCAATCAAAGGAGAAATATCGGTAAGTTGTGAACCAATGTGGCAATCGATGCCGATTACATCAAGGTTAGGCAATGATTGTGCTAATTTATAAGCGTCCATTGCGTCTTTATAGGCGATGCCAAATTTATTATTTTTTAATCCTGTGGAAATATATGGATGAGTTTTAGCATCAACATCAGGATTAATTCGTAGGGAAATAGGTGCTTTTAATTGAAGTCTGCCGGAAACTTCATTAATACGGTGTAATTCCGGCAGACTTTCTACGTTAAAGCAACGAATACCCATTTTTAACGCATATTCGATTTCGGCAACGCTTTTGCCAACGCCAGAAAATATCACACGGTTAGCATTGCCACCAGCTTGAATTACACGTGCCAATTCGCCGCCAGAAACAATATCAAAACCAGCACCTAAATTAGCAAAATGTCGCAAAATGCTTAAATTGCCATTGGCTTTAACTGCATAACAAATCATAGTGTTATCGCCAAAAGCTTGTGCATAAGAATTAAATGCTTCTGTTAGTGAATTTTGTGAATAGACATATAGCGGTGTGCCAAACTCTTGGGCAAGAGTGGATAGCGAAACATTTTCTATATAAAGAGAATTATTGTTGTATTTTAAGTTGGTCATCATTTTTATTGTCCTCATGAGTTGGTGGTGTTAATCCGATTCCGGTTTGAATTGGCGAAAATTTTGCATTGTCATTTTCTTTGGGTAAATATAAATCACCCTTAAATCCGCAAGCGGATAGGTTAGTAAATAATATTAAACATATAACATAACGAATCATTGTGCGATTACTTAAATTGTGTAAAAGTTGTGATGATAGGGCAAGCAGATGTTTTTCTCAAATCTAAAAGTGATTATATTTTTTTATGAAGTTCGCACATGGCTGCTGCAAAATCACCTTGTACTATGGTTTCAATTTCATCGATAGCTCGTAAAATGCTGTTGTCGATTAATTGTTGTTCATCTGCTGTTGGTTTTTTCAAAACATATGATACAACTTGATTTTTATCACCGGGGTGAGAAATGCCAATGCGTAAACGCCAAAAATTAGCACTACCCAAACGTGCTTGAATATCTTTTAAGCCGTTGTGTCCGCCGTTGCCACCTCCTTGTTTGAGTTTCAAAGTGCCACAGGGAATATCCAACTCATCATGAATAACTAAAATTTCTTCTGGGGCAATTCGATAAAAATTAGCAACAGCCACAACTGCAAGTCCAGAGCGATTCATAAAAGTATTTGGTTTAAGTAAGCGTATTTCCTGTTTACCAATTGTAGTGCGTCCGACATCGCCGAAGAATTTTTTTTCTTCATGTAAATTGCAAGGATAACGTGATGATAATTCATCAATAAACCAAAATCCTGCATTATGGCGTGTGGCAGCGTATTCCATGCCAATATTGCCTAAACCAACTATTAGTTTGATTGCTGTCATATTTGTTGTACTCGTCTGCGGCGTGCGGTTTTAGGGTCGGTAATTAATGGGCGGTAGATTTCTACTCTGTCGCCATTTTTTAAGGGTGTGTTAGGTGTAGCACGTTTGCCAAAAATTCCAAATAACTGCATGTTTATAATTTCAGGAAACTCATCGGCAAAGTTAGATTTAAAAATAGCATCTTGTAGTGTTGCATTGTGGTAAAGTGTAATTTGTCGTAAATATTGTTTTTCCGGCAGACTTAAAACAACTTCAACGGTAATATTATTTTCCATAACGTTTATTTGCTTCTTTGATAAACCAGTTAATGAGACTGCCGGAAATATGTCCAAACACTGGACCGATTAATTTAGATAGCATGGCACTTGAAAATTCATAATTTAATAAAAAATCAATCTTGCAAGATTTGCCACCACACAAAGGAGTGAAATGCCAAGTACCGTCTAAATGTTTGAATGGACCTGTTAGTAACTGCATTTTAATTTCGTGTGGTGGATTATTGGTATTACGTGTACCAAACGATTGGCGAACTTTCATATAATCCATGTACAACATAGCTTCTAATTGATTTTCTTCACGTTTTAAAACTTCCGTTTTGTTACACCATGGCAGAAAATCTGGATATTTTTCTACGTTATCCACCAATTCAAACATTTGTTCGGCACTATGGGCGACTAATACCGTTTTTTTTATCGTAATCACAATAACTTCTATTCAATCGATTATTTGACCAGGGGAATGAATTATAACGGAAAATTATCAATAAAAAACCATTACTAAATTAAGCCATTTATCAAACGGCAACTTTCGCTTTAATATGTGGGTCAGGGTCATAATCGCACAAGGTGAAATCTTCATACTTAAACCTGAAAATATCTTTAATATCAGGATTGATTTTCATGCTTGGCAATTTTTTGGGAGTGCGTTTAAGTTGCTCTGCCACTTGTTCGAAGTGATTGGAATACAAATGAGCATCGCCCAAAGTATGAATAAAATCTCCAACTTGTAAATCACAAACCTGTGCCACCATCATGGTGAGCAGGGCATACGATGCAATATTAAACGGTACGCCTAAAAATACATCTGCACTACGTTGATATAGTTGGCATGAAAGCTTGCCGTTTGAAACATAAAACTGAAATAAAACATGACAAGGCGGTAATGCCATTTGATCAACATGAGCCGGATTCCAAGCACAAACAAGCATACGGCGACTGTCTGGATTATTTTTAATTTGATTGATAACTTGGCTGATTTGGTCAATATTCCCACCTTGATAATCTTGCCAAGAACGCCATTGGTAACCGTAAACTGGTCCTAAATCGCCATTTTCATCAGCCCATTCGTCCCAAATGGAAACTCCATTTTCTTGTAAATAACGGATATTGGTATCGCCTTGTAAAAACCATAGCAATTCATGAATAATTGATTTGAGATGAAGTTTTTTAGTAGTCAAAAGCGGAAAACCATCACTCAAAGAAAAACGCATTTGATAACCAAAAACCGAACGAGTGCCAGTGCCAGTGCGGTCGCTTTTATCTGTGCCATTTTGCATAATATGACGCATTAAATCTAAATATTGCTGCATGATAAATATTAGTATGTATAAAAAATATGTTTCCGGCAGACTATATATTAATTAATATTAATATTAAGTCTGCCGGAAAAGATTTATATTAATTAGTTTCCGGCAGTGTTTGATGTTACTTTGATATTGTTTTTATCAGAAGAATGATATTCAGGGTCATTAGGACGCACTTGACTTGCCAATTTATCCAAAATGCCATTGATAAACTTATATCCTTCTGTGCCACCAAACGCTTTGCCAATTTCGATTGCCTCATTGATAATAACCGGATAGGGCGTTTGTGGCATTGCAATTAATTCATGACAGGCTACAAACAAAATTGCATATTCAATTGGGCTAACATCGTTTTCATTGCGGTCTAACAATGGACGCAAAATCGGTGCATATTTTAATTTATTAGCATTAACGCCTCTGATTAAAGACTCAAACAATTCTTCATCAACATGAGGTTTTTTATTACCTGCTAATGCTTTGACAAAAGCATCACTTTCACGAATATTGGCAATGATTTCATCAGAAGAATAATCAGGATTTAACAGTGCTTGATACATACCTTGTACTGCAAATTCACGAGCACGGCGGCGTGGAGTTTTCATAAAGAGTCCTCAATATAATAGTTATTTTCCATAGAACGGATTAAATTGGCACATTCAATAGCCACTTTGGCAGCTTCACGACCTTTAATTTCTGCACGAGCAATTGCTTGTTCATCATTTTCAGTAGTAAGCACCGCATTGGCAATAGGAATGTTAAAAGTCAAACCAACACGTGAAATCCCTGCTGCTGATTCATTGCTTACCAACTCAAAATGATAAGTCTCACCACGAATCACAACGCCAATAGCAATCATTGCATCGTAATGTGAATATAGAGCTAAATTTTGCAAAGCTATCGGAATTTCCAATGCACCAGGTACTGATGCAACCGTGATGTTTTTATCTTTAATTCCCAATTCTTTTAGTTGTTCAATACAACTGTCTAATAATTTAACGCCGATTTCTTCGGAAAAACGAGACCATACGATTCCTACTCGCATTTTTTTTGTCGAGTATTCGATTGGATATTTTTTCACTTGATTATCCTCGAATTGAATTTAACGGACGATATTGTACTAAACTTTTTCTTTTCCGGCAGACTTATAAAATTTCTCTTGATAACGGTGCTTTTGTTAAAATTACGCATTTAATAATTTTTACGGAATGAAATTTACAAAATGAAAACAATTACAATCGCAACTCGTGAAAGTGCTTTGGCAATGTGGCAAGCCAAGCATATTCAAGCCAAACTACAAAATCTATATCCAGAAAAAGAAATTAAAATTTTGGGCATGACAACTCAAGGCGATCAGATTTTAGATAAAACCTTGTCAAAAATCGGTGGTAAAGGATTATTTGTTAAAGAATTAGAAACTGCACTATCAGATGGGCGTGCAGATTTAGCAGTGCATTCAATCAAAGATGTACCAATGATTTTGCCAGAAGGTTTTGAATTAGCTGCGATTGGAGAAAGAGAAGATCCAACCGATGCTTTTGTATCAAACAAATTCGCCTCACTTTACGATTTGCCTCAAAATGCAGTTGTAGGAACATCTTCGCTTCGTCGTGAAGCTCAATTGCGTGCACGTTTTCCATATTTAGATATTCGTCCTTTGCGTGGCAATGTGCAAACTCGTTTGCAAAAATTGGACGATGAACAATACGATGCCATCATTTTGGCAAGTGCCGGTTTAAAACGTTTAGGGTTAGAAAATCGTATTCGAAGCATTATTCTGCCGGAAGAAAGTTTGCCAGCAGCAGGGCAGGGGGCGTTGGGAATAGAAATCGCATCACATAGAAGCGATATGCTGGAATTATTAGCACCACTTAATCATGCTAAAACGGCAGATTGTGTAATTGCAGAACGTTCGTTGGCACGATCTTTGGGTGGTTCTTGTCAAGTGCCATTGGCAGCTTATGCTACTGTTGAAAATGATGAATTATTCTTACGCGGTTTAGCCGCATATCCTGATGGCTCTAAAGTAATTACTGCTAATGCACGTGCACCACGCCGTTATGCTGATGCGTTGGGACGTGCAGTGGCAAAACTATTAGAAGATGATGGTGCTTGTGAGTTAATTAAAGAAGTATTGGCAGCATCAGGACAATGAAACCTTTGGTAGTTGTAACACGTCCTACTGAACGTGCACATGATTTTATAAATCAATGCCAAAAATTAAATTGGCAAACGCTACATTTGCCTTTATTAGATATTATTGCCAAACCAGATGAGTTAAATAGTCTGCCGGAAAAAATAAATAAAGCCGATGCTATATTTTTTGTAAGTCCTACTGCGGTGTCAAAAGTTGCTAATGCAATCGATTTCTCAAAGTTTTCCGGCAGACTTATTGCAGTTGGCAAAGCTACCTGTCTTGCTATTCAACAATATTGCGGCAAAGATGTAGTTTATCCTACCGATGGCAATGATAGCGAAGCAGTTTTACGCCTGCCAATTTGGAATGATTGCGGACGTTTATTGATTATTCGTGGTGAAAATGGTAGAGATTTTTTACGCGATAAACTTATTAAACAAGGCTGGCAAGTCGATTATGCAGATGTTTACAAAAGAGTTGCAAGAAATCCAACTTCCAAGCAATTATCAGAAATTGTAAATCATAATGGCAAAGTTGCAGTAGTATTGACTTCATCTGAAATTGCACAAATTTGGTGTGAATCATTGACATCAGAAAACGCCCAAATCGTCAAAAGATTGTTATACTTAACCATTCATCAACGTATTGGGGATTTTCTGCGAAAAAATGGAATACATGATGTTATCGATTGTGTTTCTGAAACAGAAATTGTAAATACCCTTAAACATAGGTGGGAGTTTGTATGAAAGATAAAGATATTTCAATTAAAAAGCAAAAACGGGGTAAAAAAACTTTATTGCCATTAGAAAAAAAAGGCGTTGAATTAAAAGAACATAGCTTCACCGAAATTTCTATACAGGAAATTCATGAAAACGAAGATTTTAATATCGACCCTGAAACTCAAAAAGAATTAGCCGCTATTCAAAGAATGGTAGAAGCAGATAATGACGATGATTTATCTCAATTTCAACTTGATGTGAAGTCAGCCCAAAATGGTGATGCCAATAATTTTTGTGTGGAATTAAATCCTTTGGACGATGATGAACTGCCATTTGTAGAACAACCAAGTTTTCCAATTGCTATGGACGAAATTCAAAGTATGGAATTATCCACAGTAGTGTATCGAGAAGGTGGTGGGACTGAATTGGGAAATAATAAAAAATACAGCACGGACAAAGTAGGTAATTTTGTCGTGCAACCTGACTCTAAAAAAAGCCAAGATTGACCTATTTACAAATTAGATTGATAAGCATGGAGCAATATCATGGAACAAGATAAACAATCTCAACCTAATGACAGTGAAAAGAAAAGTACAGAAGAAGTTTCGGTTACAAATTCGCCAACGCCAACAGTGTTTAATGCACCAGCACAATCTCCTGTGATTGTTAAACAAGGTTCAGGTAAGGGGATTGCAGCGGTATCGCTATTGTTTTCTTTGGTGGCATTAGGTTGTTCTGGATTGTTGTTTGTGCAAGGGCAGAATGTTTTAGAAAATGCTAAACGAGATTACAACGTACAATTAGATAAAGCAGCATTGGGACAAAGTGATAATGCACGCTTATTGGGTACAACTATCGAAGCACAACAAGCTTTGGAATCTCGCTATAATCAATTAAATGATTCAGTACGTAAGTTCCAAGAGCAACTTGATACTACTAATCAAAATTATCAAAATCTATCCGATAACCGCCTGCAATGGTTGGTAAACGAAACCGAATACACCTTAAACACCATGATGCAGCAATTGCTGTTTAATGGAAATGCACAAGCATCTTTGGATACTTTATCTGCTTTGGAAAAACGGCTAAATCGCTTTGACATGCCAGAATTGTTGCCATTGAAAAAAGCTGTAAGTGCAGATTTAGCAGCTATGAAAGCACAACCTGCAACTGATATTGTGGCAGCATCTTTACGTTTAGATAGATTATTAGCTGATGCTGATAATTTGCCATTATTAGTAGATGCAATGTTGCAAGATAGCGTTCCTCAAATTCAGGCTATTCCCACTGAAAATGCTTGGTATGAAAATATCTGGCAAGGCGTTAAAAATAATATGGGAAATTTGGTTACTGTTCGCAAAATTGGCGATCCAGGTGCTATGGCTGTATCTCCTGAACAACTATACTTTATTCGTCAAAATATTAAATTACGTCTATTAGATGCACGTTTGGCTCTTACTGAACGCAGCAGCGAAATCTATCAAAACGATTTAAACGCAGTTGCCAATGAAGTTAATCGTTATTTTGATATTTCTTCACCAGCGGTGAAAGTGTGGTTGTCTGAATTAGATAGTTTGAAGAGTTTGGATATTCGTCCGGCACAATTGGATATTTTGAAAAATAGTTTAGCTACTATCCGTCAATATCAACAGAGAAATGATGATGCACAAATCGCACAGTCTGCCGGAAAAGTAGATAGTAAGCCTGATAGCAAAGCTGATATAGCTATTCCGGCAGACTTGTCTAAATTACCGATGACTAATCATGCACTTAACAATGATATGGCAAAAGACGTTGCAAAAGACGTTGCAAAAGATGCAACAAAAGAAACAAGCGAAGAGAAAGCGTCTTCTGAATCTGTGGCAAAACCTGATAATGTCAAGGAAGGTAAGAAATGAAAGCATTAGTTTGGCTGATTATTCTTTTTGCATTGGCAATTGCCATTGCTTTGCTAACTCAAAATTATCACGGTTCAGCTCATATCGTAATTGATGATACGCAATACTCAATGAATCTTAATACTTTGATTATTGGCATTATTTTATTATGGGTGATTTTATATGTATTAGTGCGTTTAGCCAAAACTATCGCTGGCATACCTGGTGGATTTCGTAATTTCAGTCGCAAGCAACATCAAAAACGTGCAGACCAAGAGTTAAGCGAAGCTGGTATGGCATTTTTTGCAGGTCGTTATAGTCAAACTTCGCAACACACTAAAAAATTATTAAGCAATAGCGAAGCCGGCAAACGTTTGCCATTAGCATTGGTATTGGCAGCGTACGCAGCTCAAGCAGACGGTGATACCAAAGAACGTAATTCATTTTTGAAACGTTTAGAAAGTCTGCCGGAAAAATATCAATTACCACGTCATTTATTATTAGCAGAAGATGCAATTGTAAATGCTGATTATGATAGTGCAGTAAAACACATTCAAAGTGCTAATAAAATTAGTCCAGATTTAGTTCAGACTACTCGTTTGGATTTAAGACGTGCCATTGCCCAGCAAGATATTGAATCTATATTAAAAAATGCAAAACAATTACGCAAAAAAGGTGCAATTGGCGAACAAGAAGCATCGGATATTTGCCGTGAAGCATATTCCAAAATCTTGGAAAATGTAAGTGATGCCAAAGAAATGAAACGTTGTCTAAAACGTATTCCAGAAGCTGAAAAAAATACTTCAATGCTAATTAAAATCATTGAAAAATATCGTGATAATGGACAATATCGCGAAGTTGTAAATCAGGTGCGTTATCATTATCCGAATAATTCCGATGATAAATTGCTGTCATTATTAACCGATGTTTTTGCATATTTGCCAGATAATGAGCAGGGCAAACTATTTGATGATGCAGAAAAATGGCTAAAACAGCGACCAGATAATGCTTCACTTTTATACACATTGGGTCGTATGGCTGCTACCAAACAATTATGGGGTAAAGCACAAAGTTATTTAGAAGCATCATTGTCGCAACGCAAGAGCATTGCTACACACTTGGCTTTGGCAAAGGTGTTTACAGATAGTGGCAGACTGCCGGAAGCTGAACAGCAACAACAAGCAGCTTTGCAATTAATGTCTATTGCTGATGATGAATAGTTGATTTTGCAAATTTGTTAGCTAAAAGAACCACCTGCAAAACCTAATTTTTGAAAAAGAAACGCCGTATGGTGGGCTTACCAGCCCACCAACCGCTCGATATGGTTGAATAAAAAGTTGTTAAAATACAATTGACTAACGCCTACGGCGTTTGGGCGGATTGTGTTGTCCCCCACCCTACGGCAGGATTAAATTTTTGTTTCGGTAAGGGTTTTGCATGGGTTTCTAAAAACAAACCAAACTAATTTTAGTTTGGTTTGTTTTTATCCAAATACTGCACAAGAGCATTTTCATCTAAATGCCAATGGCAAATTTCCACACCATTTTCATCTAATAGTACAGGGACTAACTCATCGTATTTTTCTACTAATTGTGGAAAATCATCAACTTCTTTTTTCTCAATAGTAAAATCATAACGCTGTTGCCATATTTGTAAAGCATCAAACATGGCATGACATAAAGAACAGTATTCACGAGTTAGTATAGTTAATTTCATTGTCTATTCCATAATAGAAACCCATGCAAAACTGGCATCTGTGGCACATTTCTTCGTTGTGCGTTGCTCAAAAACCCTTATAACTATTTGTTATATATTTGTTTTTTGTGCTACTACAACTTTGAACTGCACTCACATCTACCAGTTTTGCAGGGGGTTTCTGATAGAAAAAATGTAAAAATCAAAGCAATTAATACGGTTATTAAATAAATTATTTGTGAAATCCCATGCCACAGCATGAAATTATCTCCCAATAATAAAGCCAATTTATGTGTTTGCCCTGTTTTTAATGCAACTATTACTGGGGTTATTAAAAATTCATTGATTAAAATTGTAAATATTCCTACATATAAGCAATAAGCCGACACACTGCCGGAAAACTTTTTTACTCCATAACGCATACAAGAGATGATAAATAAGATAACAGCCGCAATCAAAGATGTATATGAAACAATATGGAACAATTCTCCGGCAATGTTTCCGGCAGTCTCTTTATCCAAATGAGAGAAAAGTACAGGTGCAACTACGTAGCCTACGCTTATCATAATTCCTAACCAAGCTACAATACACAATGTTTCTATTAGTCGAGTCATACGTTTTTTATACAAGTAAACTCCTGCAAAACTAAATTTTTTTATCTATTCATCAATGACGAGTTTTGCAGGAGTATTTGTGAGTAAGTGTATATTGTGAATGTATAAATATTAATTAAGTCTGCCGGAAAGTTAAAATATTTTTCCGGCAGACTAATTTAAATTTATATCATATATATTGAACATCAATAATTTCGTATTCATGTACGCCTTTTGGTGCAGAAACTTCGGCAATATCGCCAATTTCTTTACCAATCAAACCTCGTGCAATGGGAGAACCAATCGAAATTTTATTTACTTTAATATCAGCTTCGTCTTCGCTAACAATTTGATAAGTAAATCGTTCTTCACTATCGCAATCTTCCAATACCACAGTTGCCCCAAAAACAACCTTACCATCAGCATCAATTTCAGTAGGATCGATAATAACGGCATTGGCTAATTTGTGTTCATATTCGGCAATTTTACCTTCAATAAATGCTTGTCGTTCTTTGGCAGCATCGTATTCGGCATTTTCAGATAAATCGCCATGCGAACGAGCTTCGGCAATAGCTGCAATCACTTCTGGACGCACAACACTTTTTAAGTGTGCTAACTCTTCTTTGAGTTTTTTGGCACCATTTACGGTTATAGGGTGTTTTTGCATTTTCAAATCGTCCTAAAAAATAAAAAGGCAAGCTATGTTTTACCAGTAGCTTGCATAATCAACGTCGCCCATTGTAGCAGAGTATTGCAAAAAGGCAAGATTATTACTGCTTAAAATTTGATAGTCTGATTGATTTTATTGTTGTAATAAATTGTTTTATAAATATTTTAATAAAGTAATTGTATATATTTTAAGTCTGCCGGAAAAATATAAATAGCTCATTAGCTTTGCAAAAAATATCATTCATAACCCCACAAAATAGCAAGTTTTGTAAAAAAGTTTTAGATCATATTTGAAATTTGTCTAAATATTATTCAAGCTTTATAATCACAAGTTTTGTGAAAAAAACACTTTACATTAGGAATAAGTTTTATGATTAGTTACGCATACGCCGCCGATGCGGCACAGGCTGGGGCGGCTTCTGGCTTTGCTTCGTTTTTGCCTTTAATTTTAATTTTGGTAGTGTTTTGGTTTTTGGTGATGCGTCCGCAACAGCAAAAATACAAAAAACAC
>JAFZMY010000006.1 GCA_017553165.1 Neisseriaceae bacterium | reverse complement strand
TTGATGCCGTATCGTGCTTGTTTGAAACGATTATTAACGCTGTTTTTTTGCGTCAATACGCCATTTCTCTGGCTTCTTTTAAAACATTATAGATTGTCGGTCGGCTAACATTGTATTGCCGAGCCAACGCCGCCGACTTTGTCTTGCGTATATGACCACCATATCTCTGCTCTTTGATACGGTAGTAATCGGGTGTTTTTGTGTAGTTTCATTTCACTATTATCCTGCAAATAGTGTAAAGAACGCTAGGAATTTCTACAAAAAGGGTTTTGCAGGAGTCTATATTGGAAACTCCTGCAAAACTTCTTATATAAGATGAAAGGTTAATTATCCGTAGGGACGACCCTATGTGGTAGTACGCTTATAAAGTTTTTTAACTTATTGTTTTATAATATGAAATTTATTCGTTTAATGGACGAGCACGCTTCGGTCGCCCCTTAAGAATAAATTTCTTTTGTTTTTGAAATAAGTTTTGCAGGGGTTTCTATTGACGAATTTCTTTCAGTGAAATTAAAAATATAATTTATTGTTTTATAATTATTTTTTGTTTAAAGCAAAATGATGAATAAATAGAAAAATAGTGTTTTACAAGAGTTTATTTTATGAAAAAATTTTTGCATTGTTTTGTATTGTTTAATATTTATATTAAAATACAATGCTTTTGTTCAAAACATAGGCGATAACATATTTGTTAACTTAATTGATATTGAGGTATTTTATGGTATTAAATAAACCAAAATTTGGTCCGATTATCAAAGACAAATTAGTTTTGAGTGGTAAAGCTGATGCTTATTCTACTGTTACGTTAAATGTAAATGGTGTTGAAAAAGTTGTAAAAGCTGGTCCTTTGGGTAATTTTTTTGCAACTTTTTATGGGGTTAATCCAAATTCCGAAGTTGATATTAAAGCAACAGCCGTTAATAGAGCAGGTGAAACCAGTATTTCAGGCATACATTTAGGTGCTAAAAATAATGATGGAATCGTTTTGTCATTAGAAAATGATACAGGTATTTCATCACACGACCATATCACTAAAAACGGCATTTTCAAAGTATCAGGTGTTGAAAATCAACAATGGGTTTATCGTGTTGATGGAGGTGCTTGGCAAAAAGGTTCTGGCAATACCATTTCTGGTATTATTGGCGACGGTGAACATAGAGTTGAAGTAAGTCGCTCACAAGACGGTATTAATCCATTAGCTGGACAAAAAACTGAAGGTTATACTTTCTGGTTAGATACCAAATATGAAGGTTTGAAAGTTGAATCAAAATACGATACCGCTAAATCACAAATGACCATTCACGGTGAAGGTGAAGCAGGTTCAACTTTGGTAGTTAAAGTTACCAATGGTGGCGAAAAAACTGTAACTGTTGGTAATGATGGCAAATATTCTGTTACATTTGATGTTGCTCAAACAGCAAGCACCCATCGCGAAACAGTAACTGTTAATGCAACTGACAAAGCAGGTAATGTTCAAAACTTATCGTCATTTACTTGCGAAGTTCCGGCAGTCAATGTAACTCCTAACCCAATCATTGATAACAACGGTATTTATCTATCATTGCTGAATGATACTGGGGTTTCTAATCAAGATAATGTTACCCAAAACGGCACTTTCAAAGTATCAGGTGTTGAAAATCAACAATGGGTTTATCGTGTTGATGGAGGTGCATGGCAAAAAGGTTCTGGCAATACCATTTCTGGTATTACTGGTGACGGTCAACATCGAGTTGAAGTAAGCCGTTCATTAGACGGTGTTAATCCATTAGCTGGACAAAAAACCGAAGGTTATAACTTTACCTTGGATACCAAATATGAAGGTTTGAAAGTTGAATCAAAATACGATACCGCTAAATCACAAATGACTATTTCAGGTGAGGGTGAAGTAGGTTCAACTTTGGTAGTTAAAGTTACCAATGGTGGCGAAAAAACTGTAACTGTTGGTAATGATGGCAAATATTCTGTTACATTTGATGTTGTTCAAACTACAACAGAACATCGTGAAACCGTAAGCGTTAAAGCAACTGATAAAGCTGGCAATATTCAAAACTTCTCGGCTGCCACCTGCGAAGTTCCTGCGGCTAATAATGGTGGTAATGGTGGTGGTAATGGTGGCAACGCTAATAGTGCAAAACAAGCCATTAGTGCATTGGAAAATTACAAAGCTCAAGCAGAGAGAGATGGCACAATTGACCATGATGAATATGCTACTTTGAATCAATTGCGTGATACAGCCAAAGATGCAGTTACGGCAGTAGGAGAGTCTGATTCTGCTTATCAAGGCTTAAAAGATTCTCTTAACAAAGCGGCTAATTATGTGCGTGGTACTACACTTGATCATGCAAATACACAATTAGTAGCTTCTCATGCAGCAGATGGTGTTGCAGGTGTTAGTGTTAATGGTACTAACTATGTTGCCCCAGACTTGAATCAATCCCAAAAAGCATTAGATTCATTGAATGCAATGCGTCATATGAACGGATTAAGCGATGTTAAATTGACTACGAATGATTACTTGATTAGTTCTACACAATACGGTGCATTGGCTTGTGCTAAACAAGGAACTATTGCACACGGTTTAACAGGTTTTGCTTGGCAACCTGAAGATGGTGTTATCGCAACTAATAGTTCGGTATTAGCTTGGAACGCTTATTTTGGTCAAGCAGGTAATAACCACATCGGAAGCTTGATTGATGATAACAGCCCACGTAATTATTCAGAAAGTTATGACCAATGTTTAGGACATCGTGGTCAAATGTTTAATCCTGCCTTGGATAATACAGCGGTTGGTATTGCCAAAGCACCTTATTCGTTCCCTGGATTTGGAACTGGTGAAAACAGTGCATTGGTAATGTGGACATTCTCAGGACATGGCACAATGGATACCACAGGTTCTCATGCTGTACCTCAAACCATTGAATGGCCAGCGGAAGGATATTTCCCATACGCTATGATGCCAACTTATGTTGTTCAAGGTAAAGAAAGTTCTGGATTATGGTCATTCTCTGCTTACAATCATAAATTTAGCGGTAAAGTTAATGTAACTGTTGAATTACCAGATGGCTCAACCTTTACTCCAAATGTTCAAGTTATGAGTAGTGGATACTATGGCGGTACTTGGCAAGATTCTTATGGTCATATTGGTTTTGATATGGCAGGTAAGATGAGTAATCCTGGTAATGGCGTTGATGAATATGTGGTTCATGTTCAAAACGGCGAATATACATACGATTACAGCATCTATGTATACAACGATGCCAATGCTGCTCAACGACATGCTGATGGACCAGTTAAACTCTTGTCAGCATTGTCAGATGATGTTTCCGGCAGTGTTGCTGATGATATTGTTTATACCGGAACTGACATGGCCGATAATATTCAAGTAACAGAACTTTCATCAGAAATAAAAATAGCAATGGGTGCAGGTGATGATATAGCTGAAATCTATCATTATGTAGGTGGCGATATTAACGGTGGTGCTGGATTTGATACCGTTGTCTTAACTGGCGGTGCAAATGCGTTAAGTGGTAACCATTTAAGTGGAATCGAAGCGA
>JAFZMY010000057.1 GCA_017553165.1 Neisseriaceae bacterium | reverse complement strand
TTTCATCACAAAGGTAAAAGATTTGTCAGCGAATGCGGTAATCACCACAGGAACAGGCAAGCCAGGTTCCATACCTTGTGTTGCCGCGTTAAACGCTTTACAAAACTCCATAATATTCAAACCACGCTGACCCAAAGCAGGACCAACTGGCGGAGAAGGATTTGCTTTTCCCGCAGGAATTTGCAATTTGATATAACCTACGATTTTTTTAGCCATTTTTAAGATTAACTCCAAAAGTTACGGGTAAAACGCATGAGAACCATTCCCACGCTCCCCAAAAAATGAACCTGTAATTCTATAACAAAAAAAATTTCTTGACAAGTTAAATTTTATTTATTCAACAATTTTTGATTTATCAATATATTTTTCATCATACAAAACACTCGCATAATTGGTTTTGATAAGTTTCGATTCAAGTAATTTCCCAGTTTCTTTATCAACACACTCCCGCCACACTTCACCACAGCGAAAATAAACTCCGTTTTCTTTCACAAAATGCTCATTTTGGCTTTTAATGTGGTATGCAACATCTAATGGTTTTTCGGCACGCAATTGGGCATTTAGATACTTATCATCTGTGTTAATCAACAACTGAAAAGTTTGGTTTGTATTGTTTTTGAAACGGTAATCTATGTAGTTATAACTGATACTAGTGCCCACTCCAAATGGCACTTGCCGTCCAAAATCAGGAAACAAATCAACGGCATCATGATGGTGATGTTCAATAATTTCAAACGGTGTATGCAAAACAATCCAGTGAATTAAATTGCTTAACTGACACAAGCCACCACCAATCGCACTATCAGGCTTCCCTTTTCTAATCATAAGCCCTACTTTATAGCCTTTTTTTGCCGAAGTTCTGCCCACTAATCGCCATAAAGAAAACACTTCATTAGGGCGAATCAGTATTCCAGAAATTTTTGGTGCAGCAAGTGATAGATTAACCGCTTTATTCTCTTGCAATGTCATATCAACATCACCTAACTGACGGCGAATCAAAGATTTATGCTGATACACAACTATTGGAAGCAATTCTTGTGAATGATGACGACAAAATTTTTCTGTATCCCAAAAATCTCGCATGCGTCTCATGGCACAGCATTTGGCAACGGAGATTTCATAACACAGCGGTGAAATTTCACAAAATAGTTTTCGTTGTTTCATATATTTATACCTGTGTTGTATAACCGTTAAACTTCAAAACAATAAAAGACAAAACAACGAATTAGTGTTTTGAAGTTTAACAACTATAAATACCGAAAACATTTCCGGCAGACTTTGCAGTTATGATACAAAAAAACACTTCAAAATTCATTATTTGAAATTCATTGCAAAATATTTGTTGTCTTATAAATTTTAAAATATAAAAAATCTCCGAAATGCCATTTATAGTCATTTCGGAGATTGTCTTTTTCTCAAAGATTAAAAGTTTTTTACCTAACGGTAAAATAAATCTTATTTTTTCACAATCAAACTGCTACCGTCCATTTCTTTGGGTTGTGGTAAACCTAAAATGCTCAACATAGTAGGTGCGATGTCTCTTAAAGAGCCGCCGTCTTTCAGTTTCACATTTTTGTCGCCAATATAGAAGAATGGCACACGGTTTGTAGTGTGTTGAACATGCGGTTTATTATTTTTCGCATCAAACATCACTTCGCAGTTACCGTGGTCTGATGTAACAATCACTTCACCGCCTTTGGCTAATACCGCTTTGGTAACTTCTTCGGCGGCTTTATCCACACATTCCACTGCTTTAATGGCAGATTCCAGAACGCCAGTATGACCAACCATATCGGTATTTGGGAAGTTACAAATAATCACATCAAAAGCGTCTTTATCCAAAGCATCTTTAATGTGTTTGACCACTTCTGCAGTGTGCATTTCTGGGTTTTCTTCGTAACTCTTGATTTTGGTTTCAACCAAAATGCGTTCTTCCAATGGATATTGTACTTCATTACCACCATTGAAGAAGTAAGTTACATGAGCGTATTTATCTGTTTCAGAAATACGTAATTGACGCACGCCTTTTGATGCAACATACTCACCAAAACTATTTTTAACTTCAGTTGGTGCAAACATTACATCGTTTTTGAATTGTTCGCCGTAATTTGTCAAAGACGCAAAATAGCCTAATTTCGGACGTTTTTTGCGTTTGAAGCCGTCAAACTCATCAAAGGTGAATGCTTGAGTTAATTCCCGAGCACGGTCAGCACGGAAATTCATATGCAGCACTACATCACCATCTTTAACAAAAGCGTTATTGATAATGGTAGGTTGCATTGTGGTATCTTTTTCTTTGCGAGCATAAGCCATTTCAACGGCTTGAATTGAATTTTTCGCTTTGAATGGAGCACCTGAACCCGTCAATGCGTCATAAACAGGTTCCACTTTATTCCATTTTTTGTTTCTATCCATACCCAATAGACGACCAGACACCACGCCAATGATGACATTTTTGTGTTTCGCACAATAATCTTCCAAAGTGGGCAAGTATTCTTTGGCACTATCAGGCGGTACATCCATACCATCAACAATGGGGTGAACAACCACATTGAGTCCTTGTTTGGTAGCCAAATCTAACACTCTCAAAGTGTGTTTCATATCGCTATGAATACCGCCGTTAGACCACAAAGTAACAATGTGCAAGGTATGACCTTTACTGTGTTCAAACACTTTTTGCAAAGTGGGATTTGTGTCGAACGAGCCGTCTTCCATTGCCAAATCAATGCGAGTAAGATTTTGGTTAATCAAACGACCGCCGCCAATGTGCATATGTCCCACTTCGGAACTGCCCACGCTACCAGCAGGCAAGCCCACTTCACGCTCTGCCGCTGCCAATGTGGTAAATGGATATTCTTTTCTCATTCTATCCATAAACGGCGTTTTGGCTTGGGTTACAGCGTTATCAGGAGCGTCTTCACGCACTCCCATACCATCCAAAATTAATAATACAAGCGGTTTTTTACGTAAAGAAACTGCATTAAGAGCTACATTAGGAGTATCTGTGCCACTGCAACCAAACAATGCAGAAGCAGCAACGGCTGGAACAATTCGTAACAGGAAGGTTCTACGTGTAGTCATGTTTCAATCCTTTTGTTATTTCAATCATATAAATTGTAAAAAGCTATCTTATTATTCTACGATTATCACAAACATGCAAGTCGATGATGCACCAAATCATGCACTATTAAGCGATTGGGACTTAATGCTTGTCGCAAAGCATTATCAAATGGGTGTGGCAAACCTAATATTTGGGCAGCAACTGCTTCTCCGCATAATGGTGCAGTGCATAAACCACGCGTACCATGTGCACTATTGATATATAAACCTTGTAAATATGGGCAAGCTTGGGTGTATGGATATTTTTTATCAAAGGCAAGATGTGAATAAATTTTTCGCATCAGCTTCGCATCACCAACACTACCTACTACCGGCAAGTGGTCATAAGCATCAACTCGTACTGCTGCATGCGTATAGTCTGCCGGAATAGTTAATTCATCTCTTAATTGTTTATGTAATAAAGATAGGTTGTGTAGATTAGTATCGCTATCTTGGCTTCGTATTTCATCGTTATCATCATTAGGAATAAAAGTCGCACCAAAACAATGCGTACCACGCCAAGCCGGCGAAATATAACTTTTACCACTTAATGCAATTTTTAGTCTGCCGGAAAAGTTTGTTGCAAGTGCACAATCGGTTTGCCCACGAATAACCTGCATATTCAAACCGCAATCGTTAGTTAATATGCGGTCTGCACCACAACACAAAACTACATGACTTGCTCTATATGCTTTCTTATTAGTATCAATCAATTGCCAGTTATCTTGATGAGATAGTGATGTAATTCGAATATTATCTGTAACTTGAATATTAGGGTGTGATAAAAGCTTTTTCACCAACGCTACTGGGTGTATCCATGCTCCATATTGCCAATATAATCCACCTTTGTCTAATGGTATGCCGGCTAAATTAGTCGCCTCATCGGCATTGATATAGCGATAAAGATTATTTACTTGGCATGATAATTGTTTATTGCGTTTTATTTCGGCATCGCAATCGTCTAAATGTAAAATTCCACAATCTTTCCAATAATCTTTTTCTAATAATTCATCTAATAAATTTCTTGTATAAATATATGATTGTAATAAAAGTGAACTTTGTATTGTATCATAAGCAGAGATTTTGGCATATAGTAAACCTTGTTTATTACCAGATGCAGCAGTTGCAGGTGGTTTATCGCTAATTACTTGAACTTTTATTCCACGCCTTGCCAAAGCATAAGCCGTAGCAGCACCGGCAATACCTGCACCAATTACAATTATATTTTCTACATTAATTTTTTCCGGCAGTCTAAACCATGGTCGTGTAGTATTATTTGAATTACTATGAATGATCTGTTCTGATAATTTATTATTAGATAGATTAATAATTTTTTGTCCAAAAAAATGTTCCGGCAGTGTATTTAGTCTGCCGGAAAACAACCATAATTGCTGTTTTTCTTGTAAATGATAAATAGATATGCCACGTGGGTTTTGTAATTTAGACAAAATGTGATTATTTGCATCATTCGGTAAATCTTGCCATACCCAGTCTATCCATAAATTTGGATATTGCGTAGCTATTTGACTACACAGGTTTATGCTCACTTTTTTATCACATACAATAATTGCACGTTGTAAGCCATTTAATCGCTGTTGGAGGGTTTTAAAATAGTCCATCGTTGTTGTAAAACGCTTTGTACTGCACGTTGTTTATCTTCTTGACGCTGAAATTTTTGAGTAATAGCAGCATAATCAAGAGCATAGTTTGGTGATTTAATATTGCCATTAATTCGCAATGGTAAGCTGGTATTTTGAGTGTCGTTAGCAGAAAGTTTACCAGATAAGAGTAATGAGTAATCCAAAGTATCTTGATTCAAATCGATACGCCCTTCCCCTTCGGCTGTAAAAATTGGACTATCAAATATCATCAGCGGTGTATAACCAACCCCTTTAACCCAACGTGTTTGAAAACTTAAAAAACGAAATGGGGTAAGAATATTTTGTTCCAAAACTTGCGGTCGCATAAATGCAGAAGATAAATTATTACGATTTTTTAATAGTGATGCAGCATCAATGCCATGCAATGCTCCATCTTCAATATTCAAAACAACATTGCCCCCTAAATTAGATAATAATGTTTTAACATCATTACCTTCCATAGTAAGCTGCATAGTAGCATTGGCTTTGCCTGAAAAATATGGTCGTCCTAATAAATCCGCTAACCAATCATGGATATGCACGTTTTCCATTTTTTGTTCTAATACATAGCGTCTGATGGGAGTGTTTTCCATAGAAACACTGCCGGAAAACTCTCCGCCATATACATGTGCTGTTACTGGTTCCCATTTCCAACCTTCTTTATTAAATAATAGTCTGCCGGAAATATTATGTGCTTCTGAATTTCGCCAGTGCATTTGACCTATTTTAATTTCTGCATCTACACGATAATCTTTCATCTGATTGATAAGATTAGTAGTTTTATCAAGCATGCGATTCCAGTCTTCTAATGATTCTTGACTATCCGCATTACCGATTAATTCATAATCTAAATATGGAGTTAAATTTAATACATCAATTTCAGTAGATAATTTGATAATCGGATTATCCGATTGGTTTTCCGGCAGACTTTCCGGCAGACTTTCACTATTTTCAGGATTGCTATTATCTGTATCTTGTACTTCAACAATTGCATCGCGCATAATACTGGCGTGCACATTCTGCCCATCTAACACGCCAGACATAGAAATATTAAATTGTCCGTTATGCCAAAAAGTTGCTTTGCCATTTAAATCTGTTTGCCAAGATGGTGAAGTACCATCGGCTTTGGTCTGACGAGTTTGAAGATTGGTATTATCAAGATGCCACATGCCACTGATGGGGAAAAAATTGATATTAGTCGCAATATCAAACAATTGTGAGTTTTGTTCGGTTTTACGAGAGCCTTCTAATTTAGCATTAGCACGTATGGTTTTATCTTGCCAGATTATATCTTTTAGAATGGTATTAGCACTTAATTGATGTTCATCTTGCAACCAATGCCAAACAACTCTTCCAGACTTACATTTGGCTAATGAGTCATCGTCCATAATACGCAATTCATAGCCTTGACCATTAAAACTTAATTTTTGATTATCTGCAATTCCACGCCACGTAAAAGAATCGGCAGTAATTACTTGATTATCTAAATTTAATTTTAATTTTGGAATTTGCCAATTAACATCAATATCATGCAAATGTGGCAAACTCATTTGCAGTCTGCCGGAAAGATTATTTAAATTCCAAGATGATGATGTTTGTTCAAAAGATGCGACAGCTGCAATATGTGCAGTTGTATAGGGCAAACCCCTTGTCCAATCAAACTGGGTACGCCATTTACTATTATTACGATTCAGATTTTTACCGTTAAGATAAACATTTTCTGCACGCCATTGGTGCATTTCTTGTTCTAAATTTACGGCTCCTTCACGAATAACGATATTATCTGGAAGCTGTCTTTCTGATAGTGAGTTTTTGAATAAATTTTCCAAATCCCAACTGCCATCTATCAAACGTTTCCCCCAAATTTCTGGACGATGAATGGTAACTTTACTCAATTTAGGACGTGAAAAAAGCGATGAATAAGCAACACGTAAATTCATACTATCAACGTGAATCACTTTATTACCATGATAAAACACGTCTATTTGAGATAAATTAATATTAGGTATAGGAAACCATGAATGTGAAACTTCACCATCAAATTGAACGGTATAGCCACGTTGATTAAAAGCACTGTGAATAGCTGATTCTATATCGTTTTGATCAATAAGGTGAACAAGCATTACTTGTCCAATTGTCATAACCATTGCTATGGCAACAATTGCACATGTCAGTTTTAACCAAAATTTTCCTGAACGTAGTAAATATCTCATTTTCAACCTAATCACACAGGATTAATCAAACGATTAAATATCTCTTTCACATTACGCACTTTATCATCAAGCGTAGGACTCGATATGCTAATTTTCAAGCGATTTTTTCCTGCAAAAGCCCAATTACGGTTATTTTGCAATAAATTTATAATATTTACAGGGTCAATCTGATGATATTTGCCAAAAGTCAAAAGAATGTCATTATCTGAAATAGAAACTACACTAAAACCATATTTTTGTGCTAATAAACGCAAACGATGACTGGCTAATAGTGTTTTTACTGGATTTTTGCCATCTTCCATTTCTGGTGGCAAACCAAAGCGATCTACTAATTCCTCATAAATATCATCAATTTTCTCATCGGTTTCACATGCTGATAAACGTTTATACAAAATAAGTCTTTCATGAATATCAGCACAATAACTATCTGGCAATAGAGCAGGAGAATTGAGTTTAATTTCAACCACATTATCCATTGGTTCTTCAAAATCTGGAATGCGTCCGTTTTTTAGGTCTCGCACAGCTTGTTTAAGCATTTCGCTGTATAAAGTTAAACCAATTTGAGTTATATCTCCTGATTGACCTTCGCCTAATATTTCCCCTGCTCCACGAATTTCTAAATCTTCCATTGCCAACATAAATCCTGCACCCAATTCATCAGCTGCGGCAATCGCATCTAAACGTTTCTGTGCATCTCGTCCTATGTATTCTGGGGTGAGTAAATATGCGTATGCTTGATGATGTGAACGTCCTACACGTCCACGTAATTGATGTAATTGTGCAATGCCAAATTTATCTGCTCGATTAATTATAATGGTATTGGCATTGGGAATATCTATGCCTGTTTCGATAATTGTCGAACACAATAATACGTTAAATTGCTGACGTAAAAATTCTCGCATTACTCTTTCTAATTGTTGCGGTGGTAATTGCCCATGTGCAACTGCGATACGTGCTTCTGGCATGAGTTTTTCTAATTTTTCTTTCATATTTTCAATGGTATCCACTTCATTATGTAGAAAGAAAACTTGTCCACCACGTTTTAATTCTCGCAACATGGCTTCACGCACCCTTGCATCTGAAAAAGGTTTTACAAAAGTTTTTACTGCTAAACGTTTTTCTGGTGCAGTGGTAATTAAAGATAAATCTCTTAACCCTTCCAATGACATGCTCAATGTGCGTGGAATTGGAGTTGCGGTGAGGGTTAGTACATCAACATTGGCACGCAATTGTTTTAATTTTTCTTTTTGACGCACACCAAAGCGATGTTCTTCATCAATAATAATCAAACCTAAATCTTTGAATTGAATATCAGGTTGTACTAATTTATGCGTACCAATCACTATATCTACTGTGCCATCGCTTATGCCTTGCAATGATTGCTTGGTTTCACGTCCTGCATTAAATCGTGATAGCGATGCTATTTTTACTGGAAAATTAGCAAATCTTTGCATAAAAACTTGGGTGTGTTGTTCTACCAATAAAGTGGTTGGAGCTAATACTGCCACTTGTTTACCACTCATCACTGCTATAAATGCTGCACGTAACGCAACTTCGGTTTTACCAAAGCCAACATCACCACATACTAATCTATCCATAGGTTGTGGTGATAATAAATCTTTGATTACAGCTGCAATTGCTGCTGCTTGGTCTTCGGTTTCGTTATATTCAAAACCATCTGCAAATGCACCGTATTCGGTTTCATCAAGAATAAATGTTTGTCTGCTTACCAATTCACGTTGAGCGTATAGATGTAAAAGTTCGGCCGCGGTGTCATGTGCTTTTTGTGTTGCACGGCGTTTTGCCTTTTGCCAAACATTTGAACCTAAACTATGTAGGCTAACATTCTCATGCGAGATGCCTGCATAACGGCTAATAACATGAAGTTGCGATACTGGTACATAGAGTTTTTCATCATTGGCATATTCTAATACCAACATTTCTTCATCGCCGTAACCTAAATTTAAATTCATCAATCCAGCATAGCGTGCAATTCCATGATTTTCATGTACCACTAAATCTCCAAGACGAATTTCGGCTAAATCTCGCAATACCATGTCAGAAGATGTACTAAAACGCTTATGTTTGCGATGGATATTGGATTTTACGCTTGATGGATATAAATCGTTTTCGCTAATAACAGCAATTTTTTTATCTTGCCCAATAAAACCTTTTGATAATTCTGAAACCACCAAACCACAAGCAATATCACTATTAATAAACTCTTGCCACGAATCAACAACTTTGGGGGATAATCCTTGGCGTTTCAGAAAAGACAACATAGTTTCACGTCTTCCGGCAGACTGTGCACATATAAGGATGCGTCCATTATTTTTTTGAGTAAAACTATTTTGAAAGTTGATTAATAATTCTAATGGTTGTTCTTTTTTTCTATCTACTGCTATTTCCGGCAGACTATATTTATCTATTTTTTTGCCACTGATAAATATTCTTGGAAATTCTCGTAACGCATCTTGCAAGCCTTGTGGATTCAAATATAAATAATTAGGCGGCAGTGGCGGATAACCATCTTCTCCTTGTGCGTAAGTAAAACGATTGTGAATATCTTGTGAGAAATTTTGAGCAACACTTTCAATATCCACCAAAGAAATAACATGGGTATTTTCCGGCAGATATTTAGTGAATGGAACGCATTCTTCTTCAAAAAATAAAGGAAGATAATATTCCACTCCACTGCCAAACAATCCTTTTGATACTTGTTTATATGGTATGGCACTCGATGGGTCGCCTTCTAAAATTTCGCGAAAATTTTGACGAAAAATACTTTGTGCATCACTATCAGTTGGAAATTCATAAGCCGGCAATAGGCGAATTTCATTTACCGTTTCTATACTGCGTTGCGTATCAGGGTCGAAAGTTTTAATTGAATCTATCTCGTTATCAAATAAATCAATCCGAAATGGCACTTCCTCGCCCATAGGAAACAAATCTAATAAACTACCACGTACAGCAAATTCACCAGCAGAAACCACATTTCCCACAAGCGTGTAACCTGCACTAATCAAATTTTGACGTAATAAATTAACATCAAGTCGCTGTCCTACTCGCAAAAAAAATGTCCGTCCTGTAACAAAAGATATTGGCGATAATTTCTGCATAGCTGTTGCAACAGGTATTACTAAAACATCAAACATTCCTTGACTCACCTGCCACAACACCGACAATCTTTCAGAAATCAAATCTTTATGAGCCGATAAATGTTCATACGGTAAAGTCTCCCAATCAGGTAAAAATAAAACTTTTAAATTGGGTGCAAATAATTTCCACGATGCTATGTGTCGAGAAGCTTCTTCAACCGATTCGGTTAATACCAAAAGCGGATAAGACATTTCGTCTAACAGCCATAAAGGTACTGCATTATGAGGAATTGTGTCTTCTTTGCTACGAGATGATGAAAAACGCTGTGCCATGTAATCTACAAATCTACAACTTGATAAAGGTGTGTATTTTAATTTCTAAATAGTCTGCCGGAAAGCTTGATAGTTCAAAATATTTTCCGGCAGACTTACAAGATTATGCGGTATCATTGCTTAAAAGAGACTCATGAGACTCTCTTAATAATCTTTAATATGGTGGTTAACAATGAAAACTTGGCTCGCATTGCTATTAACATTAAATTTATCTTCTTGTATCGTGTATTACCAAAAAGAAGAAATCAATACTGCTAATTTGTCAAATAATGATATTGGACAAGTATTAGCTACTTCTTTTCCGCAAATCGATGAACAAGAAATACTTGATATAATTAAAAGCAAAATAAAATCAAAATATTATTCAAGCAAAGAATTTAGACAAGCCGCTATTGATAGCGGTATGGTGTGCGATGATAAACTCAAAAAGTGCACTTGCGAGTGTGGTTATGCCGTGCATGATTTTTATGCCAAACCGTATTGGACAAAAAATAAAGAAAAAACTTTGACTTATCATTATACAATCAGTTTAGATTATGCAAAACGTGATGCCATCATTAATATTAAACGTCATATCGAAGAAAGAAAATATAATCAAAAAAATCGTTAATTTGACATATTTTTACGCAATGATTTAATAATTCTAATTCGTTCCTGACGTATAATATTAGGAATTTCTGCTTTATTGCTAATATTAGCAATTATATTTTTAATATCTATTTGTTGACATGCTAATAAATATTTTTCCCATAATTCATATTGTGGATACGGTGCATTTTCAAAATTTAATCTACCACGTGTATCCGCAAATCCAATTTTAATTGCACTTAAAAATATTTCAGGCTGCCGGAAAGCATCACAATATCTTAATATATCAACTATTTTGGCTGAACGTAAAATTTCTACACTATGAAATAAGCCGTGATTTTTGGTTACCATCATTGATAATTTTGCACATTCATTTGGTACATTAAGGCGTTTGTTCATTTGTTTTAATGGTTCAATACCAGCTTCTTCATGTCCATAATGTTTTGGCAAAATATCTTTTGGGGTTAATGCCTTACCTAAATCATGGGTTAATACAGCATAACGCTGGGATAAGCTAAAATTATTTTTGGCAGCATAATCTAATGCCATCATAGTATGAATACCACTATCTATTTCTGGGTGATAATCTTCTCTTTGTGGCACTCCAAATAGATTATTTACTTCTGGCATAATAATCGCAAGTGCACCGCATTCTCGTAAAACCTCAAACATTTTAGATGGTTTATTTTCCATTAAGCCACGTGATATTTCTTGCCAAACTCTTTCTGGTACTAAATAATCAACTTCGCCATTATTAACCATTTCTTGCATTAGTGCTTTTGTTTCATCTGCTACGCTAAAATTGTAACGTGCAGCAAATCTTGCAATTCGCAAAATTCGTACAGGGTCTTCTACAAATGCCGAACTTACATGTCTTAAAATTCCGTTGAATAAATCTTGTTTGCCGCCAAATGGGTCGATAAGTCTGCCGGAAGAATCTATTGCCATTGCATTAATGGTTAAATCACGGCGTGATAAATCTTCTTCTAATGTAACAGTGGGTTCGGCACAAACGCTAAAACCGGTATAGCCTCTGCCGTTTTTACGTTCAGTGCGTGCTAATGCGTATTCTTCGTGAGTTTGTGGGTGTAAAAAAACTGGAAAATCTTTGCCTACTAATACAAAACCTTGCGATAACATTTCCTCTACCGAAGAGCCTACTACTACCCAGTCTTTATCTTTTACTTCTAAATTCAATAAGCTATCGCGTACTGCTCCACCAACTAAATAGATTTCACTCATTTTTATTTTCCTAATTTTCACTAATAATTGAATTAACTGGAACTTGTTTTATATTCCAATTAGCCACTGCCCAGCGTAATATATTTTCACAAGAGTCTGCCGGAATTGGTTGAGGTAGTCCTAAATAAATTAATACTTGTCTTAATAAATCTTCTTTGTGATTTAAATCTAAATGTGGTGCTAATGTTTGTTTTGACCATTTTTGTCCTTGTCGATTGGTTAATAGCGGAAGATGTGCATATTGAATTGCAGGATAGTGGAGTCTCTTGGCAAGATAAATTTGACGCGGAGTAGAAACTAATAAATCTTGCCCACGTACAATATGATTTACCTTTTGCATAGCATCATCAACCACCACTGCTAATTGATATGCCCACAAACCATCAGCACGTAATAGGATAAAATCCCCTACTTCATTTTTTATATTTTGTTTATAACAACCGATTATGCTGTCATTAAATGATATTTCATCGGCATCAACATATAAGCGATATGCTGGATTTTTTCCGGCAGACTGAAAATTAGATTGTTTTCTACAATTGCCGTTGTATACCATGCCATCGATGCCAATTATGCCATTTTCCTTTATCGTCTTGCGACTGCAAAAACATGGATAAACCTCACCCTTTTCCAATAGATAATCCAAAGCTTCACGATAAAGATGATGACGCTTGCTCTGATACACCACTTCACCGTCCCAATGCAAAGCGAATGCGTGCAAGGTGCGTAAAATATCATCAGTAGCCCCAATCTCTTCACGTGGTGGGTCAAGGTCTTCTATACGCACCAACCATTTACCATTATTAGCACGTGCATCTAAAAAACTTCCAACCGCACACAATAGCGAACCAATATGTAATCGCCCAGTAGGGCTGGGAGCAAATCTCCCAATATATTGATTATTAACAATAATATTTTGTTCCATTATCTTGTGTTTGACCCTGTTATAATTCTTATTCCAATTATTGATGATTTTACTATGATAGCTGATTTTAATCGCCCTATTTTGTCGATAGACAGTGGCACTAATATTTTATCAATTGCACTACGTATTGATGGGCAAACCTTTTCCATAGTCGAAGACATGGGAAACCGCCAATCTGAATATCTCTTGCCTAAACTTACCGACTTATTAAAAGAAGCAAATACGCAAATTCAATCTTTATCTGCAATTATCTACAATCAAGGACCTGGAATGTTCACCGGATTACGCATAGGCATTGCAGTTGCACAAGGCTTATCAGCACCATTTGATATTCCGCTAATCGGTGTACCATCATTAGATGCAGCTGCATTTTTAATCCAAGATTCACCTTATGTACTTGCAGCTATTGATGCTCGTATGAATGAAGTGTTTTACGCATTTTTTGATATGCAGCAAAAGCAAAGAATAAGCGAATATCGAGTTGATAAAGTAGAAAATATAACACTGCCGGAAAATATAAATCCAGATAATATTCAAGGTATTGGCAATGGTTTTACCAAAGATATTTGTAATATTTCCGGCATATTAACCATGCCTTGTGCTAATGATTTTATAAATTGTGCATCTTGGGGCAATTATCCTGCCCATGATGCAAACAAGGCTTCATTGCTGTACGTTAGAGATAAAGTTGCACTCACCGTGAGTGAACAATTAAAGAACAACAAAAAGGTGTAGCACATGAATATTCGCTTGGCAACGCAAAATGATTTAGAAAATGTGATTGAGCTAAATAACAATCACAATCCCCACCCATGGGCAGAACACCATTTTCACTCACTCAATCAACAAGAACTTTGGGTTGCAGAACAAAATCATGACATCGTTGCCTTTGCCATTTGGCAAATAGTATTAGATGAAGCAGAACTTCATCTAATTGTTACTCATCAAAAATATCGCCGCCAACATGCAGCATCTTTACTATTAACCCAATTTATCAACCAGCATCAAAATATCCAACGCATAATATTAGAAGTGCGTCAAAGCAATTTTTCTGCAATAAATTTATATAAAAAACATGGATTTATTGAAATTGCACAACGAAAACATTATTATATGTTCCCCATTGAAGATGCAATTATCATGGAATGGAAGCGTTTTGATACCACGCTTGGCTTCTGATAAAATCACAAAATCATAAAGAAATTATTTATTAAAAACTAATACTAATACCATCATGTTAAATAGCCGTTACATACACCTTCACGAAGCCTTGGGATTAGGTCCTATCTGGCTAAAACGTGGTGCGTTTTTTGTTAAAGATGAGCCTAAACAACACACTTTCACCCCACAACCAACCGTCAAACCAACTGTAACGGTGGAAGCAGTCAAACCTGCAAATGACAAACAAATTCATAATGCCAATATCGCCTTACGTTCAACTTACACCATAAGCACCGGTGCAAAAGGCAATACTCTATGGCTTACCCTTCGCCACAATTTAAGCAGTGCCCCCCATGAAATCAACACTTGCGAATTTGGTAAATTAGTTCAACAACTTATATACGCAAGCGATAAAACCACTCAACTAACATGGCACGCATTAAATAGTGATTTATCATCACAAGAAAATATCCTGCAAATCATTGCACAACAACAAATTACACAAGTAGTTATATTAGGAGAAGATTTACACACCCTTGAAATTCCAGTTCACAAACTGCAACTTCCACACCCTGCACATATCTTGCGTAATCCACGCCAAAAAGCAGATATTTGGCAAAAAATAAAAGAGTTCTTTTTATAGAAACTCTTACAAAACGAAACTCCTGCAAAACATAATTTTTGAAAAAAAAACGATGTAGGCATGGCTATTATTCACCCAAACGCCAGACATGTCAGAATAAAAATCGTTAAAATTCAAAAAAATTACTCATCAAATATACTCCTGCCAATTAGTCATTTACGAATTTTTCGAAGAAAAATAAAGAATCTGTACTTGTTTAATAAATAGATTTTTAGCTTCGCTGAAACTTCGTTTTCGCTTCGCTCAAAATGACGAAATAATAAAAAATCGAGTTTTGCAGGAGTCTCAATATAGAAACAAAAAGTTAATCCTAATGTTATC
>JAFZMY010000056.1 GCA_017553165.1 Neisseriaceae bacterium | reverse complement strand
TGCAATATCAGGCGATTGCTGGTCATAGCACACCATAACCGCACAGCCGTCTGCGTCATAGCCCATTTCGGACGAGTTATAGCCGATTTTTTTAATCGTATCGCGTGCGGTGGTAATGTAATCCACATTCGCCGTAGTGGTGATTTCGCCTGCCAAAATGCACAAACCAGTATTGACCAAAGTTTCCGCCGCCACGCGTGCGGTGGGGTCTTGGCTTAAAACTGCGTCTAAAATAGCGTCAGAAATTTGATCGGCTACTTTGTCTGGGTGTCCTTCGGAAACACTTTCCGATGTAAAAAGATATTCGCTCATAATGTTTGAAAGTTAGCTATTGAGATTAAAAACAATTATTAGCTGTGTTTTTGAAAACGACAGCCTTAATTTTAAGCCGTTCATTCTATCACAAATTATTTGAAGAAACTCCTGCAAAACTGGCATTTGCTGTACATTTCATACGTTTGCTTATGCTCTAAACGACAGACGTTCTAAATTGTTATGTCTTAAAACTTTTCTGTGCTAATAAAACTTTGAAACTATCGTGCATTAAACTAATAAGTGCAAATTTGATTAAGATTGAAAGTTATTCGGTTTTGCATACTATTCGTATCTTTCTACGACGATTTGAAGAGACTCCTGCAAAACTGGTAGATGTGAGTACAGTTCGAGGCGTAGTAGTGCAGAAACCGAAGAAATTCCTCGTATTATTACGAGGAATTTATTATATGAGAAAAATACATAGACAAATTCATCAGTGTAGGCTCACAGCCTTGTTTTGACTATAAAATTCTCTATGTTAGAACCAGCTGCCGATAGCTTTAATTGCACCTGCAACACCAGTAACTGTTGAGGCACCTTGACTAACAGTACCCATGTTGTCGCGAATACCTGCGTGTTGAGATCTGCGTTTTTTCTCTGCTAAATCTAACTCTTCGGAAACATCTGCACGTTGTCTTCTGTGTTGTTCCAATTCTGCACGAGAAACTTGTGATTCAGCACGGTTACGACTGGCATTTAATACTGCACTATCATCGCCCATTGCATAATTACCAACAGTTGGACCACCGGTTACACAAGCTGACAAACCAAGTGTTGCAGCTAATAAAATTGCTAATGATTTATTCATAATATTTTCCTTATAACAGATTGACTAGTAAGAGAGTTGAAAATTAATAACATCCATAGTAGCCACAATGGATGTATTTTTTGCCTTTGGTTGCTTTTTGATAAGCTTCGGCTTCGTTCATCATTTCTTCTTTACGTTCAGCACGACGTTCAGCACGTTCTTTACGTTCTTGTTGTTGAACCATTTGTTTATCAGCCATCATTTGTGCTCTTTGTTCTGGTGTTGGATTAAAGGTACGAGTACCATAGGTTAATTCATTACCAGTACAAGCAACCAAAAGTAACAATGGCAGTATAGCCGCAGCTTTTTTCATCATTTTCATGTTGATAAAATCCTTTGAAATTTATATGAAAAACAATCTCAACCGTGATTGTAATCTAAATTAAAGTACATTGGCAAGATATGAATTATTAAAAAAGTATTTTTTTTTATTTTTTTTTTTTTTTTTTTCAAATATTTATTTGTGTTATTAAGTGTTATTTATTGTTGTTTTAAATACAATATTAGCAAAAACTAACAAACACATTATGAAGCTTTGCAAACTTACATTTTTAGCATTCTTATGATTCCATGTTAGGTATATAATATTTTATAAAACAATAAGTTAATATTGTTGCGAACTTACAAATAAATTGATTTTACATAAGTTTCAATAACAGCTTTTGCAATGCTTTCACGTAATGAAAAAAATCCCCCAAGATTTTTGGAGGATTTTTGTAGGTATAAAACTATTATTTTTGTTTTTTAGCACCGAAAGCACCGAAAGTTCCGGCAGACTGATTTTTAAATACGCCAGCCATTTCAGCGGCTTGGGGACCAAAGAAATCACCATCAACTTCTGTGCCGTTATTGCGTCCTTCAAAATCGTTACCATCAATACGTGCTGTCAAAGGAATTTTACTGTTGCCATTGAAATTGCTAATTTCACCATCAATGGTTTTAGATGCAAAATTCACGGTAAATGCAGAATCACCGGTGAATTGTTGATTATTAACAATAACGGTAGCACCACCTTGATATTTAACCCCATCAGCTGTTGGCATATCGTTTTTGGCAGTTTCATTTTTGCCTTGATAGAAAACATAGTTAACATTATCAGCTTTGGGAGTAATTATGCCAAAGCGAGAATACTGCATATTTCCGCCAACTTTAATAGATGATTGGGAATCAGATATAGAGACGATTCTGCCAGACATACCATTAGGAACGATGGTTAATTTTTTACCATCAACGTTCAAGGTATTCAAATCACCATAATCAGGTGTGTCAGAATCACGAATTTCACGACCATTGGAGATTACCATTACTTCGCCTTCTAACTCATTGTTAGCATTGGAAGTTGGTTTGTTTTGTTGTTGTGGATTGTTTGGTTTAGGAGATGGTGTTCCTCCATCATCACCGCCGCCACAAGCGGTTAATAAAAGTGCCGATAAGGCAAGAGATGACATGGTTTTTTTAAGCATATTAATTGCTCCTTTTAGGGTGAAAAAGAATTTATAGTTCTCTATGACTTAAAAAATTAAATTATGTTCCAATTATTTTTTTATAGTGGGTTTATAGCCAAATCAGACAAAGCTATGAGCCGCAGACAGTATGGATAATACGGCAAGGAGAACCAACGCTGACTAGTTTGGGTATGAACCTACTAATAGTTAAGTTGAAAACATGGTTTTGCAGTGGTATCCAAACACATGTTAGAATCCCATGTTTTTTACTAAATTTTTTGAGAGATAATCATGGCAGGACACAGTAAGTGGGCAAATATTCAGCATAAAAAAGCACGTCAAGACGCAAAACGTGGCAAGATTTTTACACGCGTAATTAAAGAAATTACCATTGCAGCACGTATGGGCGGTGGAGATCCAAGTGCGAATCCACGCTTACGTTTAGCGTTAGAAAAAGCATCAGAAGCTAATATGCCAAAGGACAATATTCAACGTGCAATTGATAAAGGTACAGGCAATTTAGAAGGTGTTGAATACGTAGAATTACGTTATGAAGGCTATGGAATTGGCGGTGCTGCATTGATGGTTGATTGTCTTACCGATAATAAAACTCGTACTATTGCCGATGTACGCCATGCCTTTACCAAACACGGTGGTAATCTTGGTACAGATGGTTGTGTGGCATATCAATTTGTATATCAAGGATATTTACTATTTGCACCAGAAACAGATGAAGATGCACTAATGGAAGCAGCATTAGAAGCTGGTGCTTCTGATGTTATTACTAATGATGATGGTTCATTTGAAGTAATTACCGAACCTAATGACTATCCTAATATTAAAGCAACTTTGGAAGCGGCAGGTTTTAAAGCAGAAGATGGTGATGTAACCATGCGACCTACCAATGAAACCGAATTATCTGGCGATGATGCGGTTAAAATGCAAAAATTAATTGACGCATTGGAAGATTTGGACGATGTACAAAATGTCTATACTTCTGCTGTGTTAGATTTTGGTGAGTAATTTATTATGAATCCACTAATGAGCGATAATATTATCAGCAATGATTCTCGAGTAATTGTTGCATTGGATTTTCCTGATGAGAAAAATACATTAGATTTTGTACGTAATCTAAATCCCAATTTATGCCGTCTAAAAGTTGGCAAAGAACTATTCACAGCCAGCGGTCGCTCATTAGTGGAAAAATTAATGACACAAGGTTTTGATATTTTTCTTGATTTAAAATATCACGATATTCCTAATACCGTTGCCGCAGCTTGCCGTACCGCTGCCGAAATGGGAATTTGGCTAACCGATATGCACACCATGGGTGGCAGACGTATGATGGAAGCAGCTGCCAATGCCGTTGCTAATTATCAAAATCGCCCCAAACTAATTGGTGTAACGGTTTTAACCAGCATGGAACAAACCGATTTAGCCGAGATTGGTATAAATCGCCCTGTTGATGAAATGGTGCTACATTTGGCACAAATGGCACAACAAAGCGGATTAGACGGTACAGTTTCATCGGCACAAGAAGCTCAACTTCTGCGTCAAGAAATGGGAGATGCTTTTTTATTAGTAACACCTGGTATTCGTTTAGTGTCATTAAATGATGACCAACGCCGTACTATGACACCGCCGGAGGCTATTCGTGCTGGGGCATCATATTTAGTAATCGGTCGCCCAATTACACGAGCTGAAAATCCATTAGATGTATTAATACAAATAAATCAAAGTATTATATAAGTTAATAAGTCTGCCGGAAAAGTTTTTAGATTTCCGGAAGAGATTAAATTTATAATGCGAAATCAACAAATACTTAAGTTGATAATATATAATATTAGTGGTATATTTAATAGCATTATTAGTGAGTTTGTCCTTTATGTCCAGTTTGCATACACCAAATACGCCACAAGCATTATTTAATATACAAGAGTTTTTGCCCTTAGGTATTAGTCATAAGCATAATGGTATTATGCCAATTAGCCATTTAAGAAAGATACATTGCGGAGGATTTTTATACGTTGATGCGGCACGTGCTTGGAATGCCATGTTATCGTGTGCACGTGAAGATGGAGTTTTTCTTAATGTAAATTCACCGTCAAGTGCATATAGAAATATATCGACTCAATTAAATTTTTTTAAGGCACGTTATACTCGTGAATATATTGGGGATACCATAAGCGTTGAATTTGATAAGCAATTATGGTACTTGAAAAAAGGTTGTTGTACTTTTGCACAAATACCTGGAAATTCCACACACGGTTTTGGTTTAGCTGTTGATATTGAAAACGCTTTTTCGCCACGTGTCCAAAAATGGCTTCCACAGCATGCTGAAAGTTTTGGATTCAAATTAGAATATGATTTTGAACCGTGGCATTGGTCATATATTAGTAAAAATATTCCTCAACGAGTTTTGGATTTTGAATCTCTTCCTCAACCTTATAAATTTTCTGCTTGGCAAATTGCTAATTATGCTAAATGTACCTGGTTTCGTCAGCCATCTAATAATTGGAGTTGTGGTGGAATATCTTTTGCTACACCTTTTAGAGCAGGAGATTTAGCGGTGGTAAAGCAGTCTGATACAGAAAAATATGGTTTTTCCAAAGATACAATTAGACATATTTTTCGACAATGTTCAGGGTTAATTTGTACTAAACCAGAAGAACTTGTACAATTTAATAAACCATTACTTATTTCTTATGATATTGAAGATACTATTAATAAACTATCTTTTTTATTTGAATAATTTATTAGTCAACAATTACGTAAAATCATTTAGCTTTCCAGAAATGTTGTTATCGTATTCGATGATTAAAACATAATTATACTTCAACAATTTTTATATTTAAATTACGAAATGTATCAATATAATTGCGTTTATCAATTAGTCTACATTGGCTTTTAAATTTATAGAATTCATCAATAAATTTTTCAATATCTATATTAACAGGAATAGCCATTTGTCTGATGTCGTATTTAAACCACTCGCTAACTAATAATTGCTCAATTAACTTATCTGAAAATCTCATTTTTATAATTTTAGCAGGGTTTCCTCCTACAATTGCATAAGGAGGAACATCTTTGGTAACCATACTTCGAGCACCGATAACAGCACCAGTACCGATAGTAATTCCTGGTTTTAGCATACAGTAAGCACCAATCCAAACATCATCACAGATATTAATAGCATTTTGTTTATATAGAGGTAATTTATGTTTAATAAAATTCAATTGCATATTAGGAAAATAGTTGTTTTCATAAGTAATTGCTGAAGTTGAAAATCTTGTGTAAGGATGCTGTAATCCCATAACTACGTTTTGTGCTCCAATAGAACAATAATTACCAATTGTAGTATTAAGTGGAAATGAAGACCATGAATATGAGACAAATCCGATTGAGAAAAGATTAAAACCAGATAATATCTTACTATATCCATTAAAGTAAGCATTTTCATTAAAAATGTATTCGCGATCAAGTCTTATTTTTTCTTGTGTCTGATTCATTAATAACAATTTATCATATGTTAATTGTTCATGGACTTGTTTAGTTAAGGTGAATTTGAATTTTTTCATTTTATCCCTTTCAAATAATTAACCAATTCCCATAATCCAGTTCCATTAGATGATTTTATTAAAATACTATCTTTGTCTTTAATTAATTCACCAATATTAGTTATAACATCATTAACATTATTAAACCATATCGTTTGATAATCATTAGAAATTTTTTCACTTAGTTTTTGCATATTAGTACCGCATAAGATAATGCGATTAGCTTTTGCTATGCTTAAATAATCAGCTATTTCTAAATGATATTGATCTGAATTTTCTCCTAATTCCAACATGTCGCCTAATATTAATACTCTATGTTGTGGCGAAATATCTGAATCTGCAAAAGATTCAATTGCAGCACGCATAGATAATGGATTGGCATTGTATGCTTCATCAATAATAGTAATATTTTTACTGTTAAATGTGGTATTGTATATTTTACCTCTTCCATCAACTGGTTGAAAATTATTGATAAATGGAGTTATATCATTGATATTTTCACCTAAAATAGAAGCAACTGTTAAAACTGCCATCGCATTAATAATCATATGCTTGCCAGATGCTTGCATTGTTAAACTTATGATTTGACCATTTAATAAAATTTCTGCATTATGATTTTTATAATTTATTAATTTTACATCCGCATCAATGTGTTCTCCGTAGCTTATTATTTTTATATTATGAAGATTAGCTTGTTGTTTTATAATATCAAATTGCTCAATATCGCGACAAATAACAGCAGTGCCATTAATACACATTTTTTCAAAAATTCTAGATTTTTTAAGTGCAATATTTTCAACTGTATGGTGAAACTCCATATGCGATGGTGCAATATTAGAAATAATTACGATATCTGGCTGTACCATTGCAGTATTAGTAGCCATGCCTCCAATTGCCATTTCAACAACCCAATATTTTGCATTTTGTGGCATAGATGACATATTCCATGCAATTCCAATGGGTATATTGGCACTACCTTGTGATGCTCCAATTATGTTTTTGTTATTTTGAGATAATACATGTGCTAACATTGCGACAGTTGTAGTTTTACCAACACTACCGGTAACACCAATTACTTTACCTTGATAATGTTGTCTTACCATACTTCCAATGTTTAGAGTGGCTTGTCTTACATTGTTAACTTGTAAAATTGGTATGTTTATTTCTTGATAATGTTCGATATCATCAGTTATTACCGCCGATGCACCTTTATTAATAAGAGACTTAATTGCAACTTTAGGTAAAAAGCCAGCATTGTTTTTACTATTGCGTGCAACTAATATTTTGCCAGGTAAAAAACCATCTGGATGAATACATAAGCCAGTAGCACATAATCCATTAGCAAACCAATTGTTATCAGGTTTTTTTATCCATTTTCCTTTAGTTGCTATTTTTAAGTTTTCTGCATTTAATACAGATGTGAGTATATTTTGTGTAACACGATTAATTACTTGCGGATATTTATTGGATTTTAATAATTTTCTATATGCAACTAATCCAGATAGATAATGTTCTACATCATCAATTCTTACTCTAAACGCATGATGTTGGATATAGAAACCGTGTAATATTGTATTTGGATATTTATAAAACATTGCTTTTTCTGGGAAGAAAAAGCCATTAACCAAGTAATTAGCACGAGTGTGCAGAGCACGATAAAATTCGGCTACGTTAAATCCATCTAATACATCTTGAAATTGTGGGTATTTATCTAATAGTAATAGAGCATTATGAAATGCCATTGATAGTTCTAAAAGTGTTGGATATGTAGTTAGACGGTCGCGGATAAAATCTACAAAACCATTTACATTATTTACTGCAAAGGCAAAATATTTCTTTTCCGGCAGATATTTTAATAATTCATTGGAGCAGTATGATAGCCAGTGGTCATGTGCATTTTCATGGTGATTTGCTATAAAGAAATCAAATGCTTTTACTACGCAATCTAATATTTTTTGTTCGCGTGTTACTCCATATAGTCGCATTAGAGCAAATGCTGCTTCACCGTCATAATAAATAGTACGAGTTTTTTCTTTGAAGCTAAAATTATTGCCATCAAGAATATGGATAAAGCTACCATTTTCTTCTTGCATACTGATAATGCCATTGGCAAGTTTATTGGCTGTATCAAGATATTTTTGGTAGTGTTGTGTTTGTGGGAAAACGCTTAAATATTTAACCAAAGCTAATATTGTTGTAGCATTTGCACCTAATTTTATTTCATTGCTTACACTATCTACTACATATCCGCAATCTTGACTATATTTGATGTTTCTTGTTAATAAGTAGTTGATTGCTTTATCTATTTGGCTATGAATTTCTTGTAAAGATTTTTCTGTTGCCTTATTGGGTGAAATGGTGTTGTTATAGTTTGAATTTAATTCATCGCGACATGCTTCGTATCCTTCAAGTAAAGCATAGGTGCTTGAAGCATGGCGTAGGGTGTTATAGGTTGGAATTTCTCTGCCAAACACTGGAAAATAGCCATATCGATATTGTCCATCTTGTTGTATTTGTTTGGATAAATAGTGGCTTGCAAGGTCGATAAGTTCTAATGTGCTATCTGGATTTAATTGTGGTGTTACGCGTCTGCCCTGATTGCGTGGCATTATGTTAAGTTTATGAATTTTTTCGGTAAATGCGTTGATAAAAATGCCATCAGTTTTGAATACGATTATTGGAGTTTCGTCTGTAAATTGTGGTACTTGGCTACTACCATGTCTTGCTTGAAGGTATTTGTTTAGGTTTTTGTCGTTGACTGTGGCTTCGTCTTCATCATTTCCATAAAGACAGGCATTAGCGTTTAATTCTGCTTCGGTGCAAAGTAAGAAAGATGGTTCTTTTTTTCCAACAAAAGCAAATCCACTACGGAAATAGTTGCGTTTATATTGTTTCAGGCTGCCTGAAAATTCTTTCCAGTTGGTGTTGTTTTGGTCGATTATCCATTCTAATCTTAAATAGCACAGTGGTTTGGAGAATTTTCTTTGGATTGTTTTTAGTTGTTTTTCTACATTGGCAATTAGACTGTTTTGCCAGTCATTTTCGCTTTGATTGCTGTCTATATTGAATGTAACAGTCTTGGCTCTTTCCTGTCCATCGGAAAGAGAGAGTATCATGGCGTTTGATAACTCAGCGTCTTGTTCTGGGCGATATTTCCAATAGATTGCTATCTGATCAATAAATCCTTGAAATAGTGAAGATAAAGTTTGATTGTTGATGTTTGGAGTCATTGTGTGCTTTCTATGCTGAAAATATCTGTGGGGATTATATCATATAAAGTCTGCCGGAAAGTTGTTTATAAGCTTTCCGGCAGACTATTTGAATATTGTACGATGGAACCCCTGCAAAACTCCATTATGCAATGAAAGAGACTCCTGTAAAACTCGTCATTCTGAATGTGGCGAAAAGAAGAATATAACAAATTGTTTTGTAAAGATTTTTAGCCTCGCTCAAAATGACGAATAATAGAAAAATATCGTTTTGCAGGAGTCTTTGACAGGATTTTTTGTATGCAGTGCTGTTTATATGTTCAGGTTGCCTGAAAAAAATTGCTGTCATTGCGAGCATAGCCAAAGGCTATGCGTGGCAATCTCCCTAAAAAAGATACTGTCATTGCGTGGCAATTTTCCAGCGTAAGAAGAACGGATTTATTCAACATTCATGGAAAAAATAATTTAAATATAAAATAGTTTGGTTTTACGGCAATAATCATTCTGTGCGTTCTCCGTAATTAGGAGATTGCCACGCCGTTATTTCATAACGGCTCGCAATGACAGGAATTTTTTTGCATTGCCGTTTTTCGGATAGGTTTGTTTTTCATAGTTATTAGATTGCCACGCCTTGCCGTTGGCAAGTCTCGCAATGACACTTGATTTTTAATTTTCGGAGTAATCATATAAGGTCGGCTGAAAGGTTAGATTAGTTCTCCGTAG
>JAFZMY010000055.1 GCA_017553165.1 Neisseriaceae bacterium | reverse complement strand
TAGGGCTGGTTTTGTCGATGATAATATCGAAATGCAAACCGTTGTGTAAGAACAATAAAGAAGTCGGTGCGTCCGCCGTGCCGTTATAGCCCACAAATAAAGACGGTGTTTGAAGTTCAGTTTCCGCCCCTGCCACAACCACTTTCAGGCTGCCTGAAACCACTTTATAAGCGGTTGCGTCTTTGTGGCTGCCTGATTTTAAGGGAATGGCGTTATCCAAAAAGTCGCGTGCAAAGGCAATCACTTTCGCACCGCGTTTGGGATTAAATTCTTTGGTAATGGCTAATTCGCCAGTTTGTTCAATCGCATTTGTGCCATACAAAGCGTCATACAAAGAACCCCAACGCGCATTAGCGGCGTTTAAGGCGTATCGTGCATTCATAATCGGCACAACAAGTTGCGGACCTGCTTGGTGCGAAAATTCAAAATCCACATTAGAAGTGGTAATTTGAAAATCGGCAGGTTCGTCTTGCAAATAACCGATTTCTTTCAAAAACGCTTTATAAGCCGCCATATCGGTGATTTTGCCTTTGTGCGTTTCGTGCCAAGCGTCAATTTTGCTTTGCAATTCATCGCGTTTGCCTAACAAAGCCTTGTTGCGTGGAGCAAATTCAGCCACAATTTTGGCAAAACCGTCCCAAAACTGTGCGGAAGACAAGTTACCGCCACGATTGGGCAGAACTTCTTTTTCAATAAAATCATACAGTTGTTTATCAGGCTGCAAACCTGATACAGAAATGCGGTCAGTCATAGTTTTTCCTTGACAATAAATTACATTGATAAGTTGAAAACCGTCAATGATAACATAACTTTGATGGCTTGTTTTGATAATTAAATATTTTTCCGGCAGACTAAAAACTTTGCAAAACTCATCATTCCACCCTTAACATTAGCGAAAGATACGAACATCAACATATTGTTTTATAAAAAATATTCTTCGCTATGATTACTGATACAAGAATGATTACAAAATGTTTTTTACAGTAGTTTCTATTTACTAAATTCACGTAAAACTAAAAATGTTGATAAAATATCAACGTTTATAACAATCATCACAAACGAGACAAAAAACATGAGTATTACCAACTATAAATGTATTGGTTGTTCTGCTCCGATTGCTTTTAATCCCAATGTTGGCAGTTTTAAGTGTGAATATTGTGGTAAACAAAGCACGGAAGAAGAATTAAAAGAATTTGCCGAAAAAACTGAAGAAAAATGGGCAGAAAAACACGCCCATGAAAAACATGATGACGGTAGCGAAGTTCGTCAATACAATTGTCCAAATTGCGGTGCAGAAGTGGTTTGTGGTGATACTACAACCGCATCTTTTTGTTATTACTGTCATTCGCCTGTGATTATTGAAAGTCGTCTGCAAGGCGATTTTCGTCCCAATAAAATCGTACCGTTTAAGATTGATAAAAAAACAGCTGTACAAAAATTCTCCGAATGGACTGCTGGTAAAAAATTTCTACCACGTGATTTTACCGTTGATGTACAAGAAAAAAATATTGTTGGTATGTATCTTCCGTATTGGGATGTTGATGTTGATGCCGATATTGATTACCACGCAGTTGGTATTACTGAACACTCACGTATTATGGGAGAACGTGAAGAAATCACCACTGAACGTTATCAAATCGATCGTAACGGCACTATGCACTTTCCTGCAATTCGTTCGCTATCATTTGAAAAAATCAATCAAAATCTAATTAATGCCATAAATCCTTTTAACGCTGCCGATGAGAAAGAATTTAACACAGGATATTTAAGCGGTTTTCAATCCGAACGCCACACCTATTCTCGCGAAAATGCTGAAAAATCCGCATTACAGCAAGCAATACAATATGCTCGCATACAGCTACACGCATCAACAGAATGCGACCGCATTGTAGAAGAACGAGATAACAGCAAATACAAAATTGCTAATACTACATACACTCTACTGCCGGTATATATTTTAAATTACCCATACAAGGGTAAAAACTACCAATTTGCAGTCAATGGTCAAACTGGTGTTGCCAATGGAGACTTGCCAACTGATACAACCCAAGTTGCATTATTCTCAATATTAATCGGAGTTATTGTGCTAATTCTTGCATTATTAGGAGGTATATTTCTATGGTAAACATGAGTAAAACAATTTCTAATTACAAACAAATAAAACTATACATAACAAAACTGTTTGTAATATTCGCAATTAGCATATTTAGCCATTTTGCCTATGCCCAAGAATGGGTAATCGATAACGCACACGTTCTCGATAATCAAACAAAAAGCAATATAGAAGAAACTTTACGCCAATTAAACTCTCGCACAGGTTCGAAGTCATTTATTGTTACCGAAAGAGTCATTAATCAATCGGAACAAGTATTTGCTGACGACATGCTTGACCAACTCATACAATACAAAACAGGACAAAATATAGAAGGAACTTTGTTATTAGTGGTAACAGAAGATGCAATCGGACAAGGTAGAAGAGTATACATTTCAACTTCCGGTGATAAAACAATCAATTTAATCAACGACAGAACAATTGACCAATTAACCAGCAAATTTGCGGACGACATGCGAAGTAGCAATGATTACAACAAAGCCCTATCACATTATGTAACCAATTTGGATAAAAAACACGACGGAAATTCCCTATCTGGTACAGACGCTGCCGGAGGCGGATTAGCCGGATTACTATCAGGATTACTCGCATTTTTCCGCACTAAAAAACGCTATCGCCTACCTGAAAAACCAATTCCGGCAGTGTGGAAAAACAATACCATCAATCGTATTGCACGAGTAGGAGACCAATTAATAGATAGCCAAACTCGCATTCGCATGATTCCAACACCACAAAGAATAAACAATGGTGGAGGTTCGACAACCCACTATTCCAGCAGTGGCAATAGACACGGAGGTGGCGGACGAGGATTTTAAAATATAATACAATCCACAATTTAAATACTTTCCGGCAGACTATATAACCTATTCAAAGTCTGAAAGCTTTGCAAAATTAGCATCTGCGGCACGTTTCGTACGTTTGCGTTGCTCGCAAACAAAGCCTAACTACTTCCTATTCAAAGTCTGCCGGAAAATGTTTTATAAATAAACTGAAACGCATTAATATTTTCAAACGTATAAATAAATATTTCATACAGACTTAATTAAAAGGAAAACAATATGATACGAAAAATAATTTTATTACCGATTATATTCACAATAACATCATGCGGATTAAATGAAATATCAGAACAACCAACAGACAGCCCCAATATACGGGAAAGACAAATAGCTTTCAAAGTAATCAGTGGCGACATAAAAGAGTTAAAAGATATATTAGAAAATGACAAAATTATAGATAAAGAAAAATTAAAAACAACATCTACTCAACTTCTTAAACATGCCAATATACCTTTTGAATATTTTGGTGAAAATGATAAAGGTGGTCATTCACGCCCTAATATATGGACTCAAAACGACACTTTTATTGAAGAACGCAATAAATTTATAGCAGCTGTAGAAAATTTTAACCAAGATATTCAAAAAGAAGAAATAGAAAAAGCACGTACATCATTTGGAAATATAACTACCACATGCAAATCTTGTCATGATTTATTTAAGTTTAAAACCAATTGATTTTTATAAATTATAGTCTGCCGGAAAACATATTACATTACAAAAATAACATACGTTTGTAAAAAAATGATAAAATGCCGGACTTATCATGAACATGTTTAACAACATTTATTTGTTTACAAAAGGATTTTATAATGAAAAAATCAATCTTTCTTGCAATAGGATTAACCATAGCAATAAACGCTAACGCCACAGTTTTTGCCACAGTAAACGGAGAAAAAATCACAGAAGCAGAAATATCTCCAATCGTAACGAGTGCCGGTGTTGATTTGGTAGATTTCCCCAAACTAAATGATGCACAAAAAAAATCAGTTATAGATAAAGCTATTGAATTTAAATTATTATTCAATGAAGCTAAAAAATCTGGCATTGAGAAAAAAGATGTATATAAAACTCAAATTGAATATGCCAAAAATTTAGCAATTATCAACGCTTGGCAAGCACAACAGGTATCTCAAATAAAAATCAGTGATAAAAAACTACAAGATTTTTATAACCAAAATAAAAGTGATTTTGTTGAACCTGAATTGGTAAAAATAAAACATATTATTGTAAATAAAGATGAAGATGCAAAAAACATCATCACTCAATTAAAAGGATTAAAAGGAGAAGAATTAACCAAAAAATTCTCTGAAATCGCAGTGGAAAAATCAATTGAACCAATTGCCAAACAAAGCGGTGGAGATTTACCTCCTTTTCCAAGAAAAGATGTAATGGTTGAAGAGGTTTCTAATGCAGCTTTTGCTATGAAAAAAGGTGAAATTTCAAAAACACCGGTAAAAAGTAAATTTGGTTATCACGTTATTTTAAAAGAAGATCAAATTAAACAAAGACAAGTTTCATTTATTGAAGCAAAACCATTTATTGAAAACTTGTTAAGACAGCAAGAAGCTGAAAATGTGTTACGTAAAGCATCAGATGATTTGCGTAAAAAAGCAAAAATAGAATATAAATAGTATCTAATTTTTATATTAAGAGACTACTGCAAAACTCGTCATTCTGAATTTCACGAAGTGAAATGAAGAATCTAACTTATTGTTTATAAAGATTCTTCGCTACGCTCAGAATGACGAGTAATAGAAAAAATCGAGTTTTGCAGGAGTCTCATTAAGTGTCATTCTTGTGTTTTATATAAAAAATGCAAGAATGACACTTGTAAAATATATTTAACCTTGAATTGCAATTTGCTGTTTATTAATAATTTCTTTAATACCTTTTTCTCCCAAAGAGAGCAATTTATCTAATTCATTACGACTAAAAGTAACCCCTTCGGCAGTACCTTGAATTTCGATAATATCTCCGTGATTATTCATCACAATATTCAAATCACTATCACAACCAGAATCTTCTTCATAATTCAAATCTAATAGAGGAACACCGCCAACAACCCCCACTGATACCGCTGCCACTTGGGAAATTAAAGGGTTTTCCGGCAGACTACCATTTTCCATTAAATATTTAATTGCCAAAGACAAAGCAACATATCCACCAGTAATTGATGCGGTACGTGTCCCACCATCGGCTTGAATTACATCACAATCAATAATTATTTGTCTTTCACCTAACTTGATTAAATCAACCGCAGCACGCAAAGAACGTCCAATTAAACGTTGAATTTCAACAGTACGTCCGCCCTGCTTTCCACTTGCTGCTTCACGTTTCATACGTTGTCCTGTTGAGCGTGGCAACATTCCATATTCAGCTGTAATCCAACCTTGTCCTTTACCTCGCAAAAATGATGGTACATTTTCTTCAACAGTTGCAGTGCAAATTACTTTGGTATTTCCGCATTCAATTAATGCAGAACCTTCCGCTGTGGATAAAAAATTTGGTGTAATAGTAATTGGACGCAATTGGTCATTATCACGTCCTATTCTCTCATAACTCATTTTTAATAACTTTCTATATTAAATTAAAGTCTGCCGGAAAACTTTTCCGGCAGACTATTTATCTTAAAATATTCAAATCAATTAATTAAATACGCATAGGCATAACAATGTATTTGAAGTTTTGATTATTAGGAATGGTGATTAATACGGATTTTGTTGCATCACCAAACGCCATTCTCACATCATCATTGGAATTTACACTTTCCAATGTATCTTTCAATGCAATTAAAACGTCTTTTAAGTAATTAACATTAAATCCCATTTCTAATTGAGTACCTTGATAGGCAATTTCCAAAATTTCACGTGCTTGCTCATGTTCACTACTACGCGATTCAATACTCATTTGACCTGGGTGAATACCTAAATTAATGCCATGAAATTTTTCATTAGCAAAAATCGATGCACGTTCGAGTGCTGATAAAAATTCCTTACAACTTAATTGGAAAATCTTGTCATTATCTTGCGGAATAACACGGTTGTAATCAGGGAATTTACCTTCAACAATTTTGCTAATAATCACCGCATCACGCAAGGTAAAACACACTTGATTACTAAACAAATCCACGCTGATAGATTCTTCTGGGAAAGTTAGGATTTTTTCTAATTCCGCAATAGTTTTGCGTGGCAAAATAACTTCACATGCAGGCAAGTTTGATTCAATCTCACATTGTGTGTAAGCCAAACGATGTCCATCGGTTGCCACTAATCGCAAAACATTTCCTTCAACTTGCAATAACAAGCCATTCAAATAAAAACGAATGTCCTGTTTTGCCATAGCATATTCAACTTGCGAAATTAGATTTTTCAAAACGCCTTGTTTTATATGAAACGAAGCTACAATGCTATCTGTAACGCTCATCAGAGGAAAATCTTCCGCTGGCAAGGTTTGTAAATCATAGCGACCTTTACCTGATTTAATCGTAAGCTTATTTTGCTCATATTCAAATGCAATTTGTGCTGAAACTGGCAACGCTTTTAAAATGTCATGCACTTTTTTAGCATTAACAGTCAAACGAAAATCAGACATCATGGGCATTTGCGGACCATCAGTACTAATTTGAATTTCTAAATCAGTACCTAAAATGGTAGTACGTCCCCCCTCACCTTCAATCAGTACATTGGATAAAACCGGCAAGGTTGAGCGTTTTTCTACAACACCCGCTACTGTTTGAAATGGTTTTAATAACTCATCACGACTGGCTTCTAATATCAACATAATGTGTTTATTCCTTGCTTAATTTTGCAAAATATTTTTCAAAGTATCATAATCTTGGGCGAATTGTGCGTCTTCGTCAATCAAACATTGTATTTTCTTACAAGCGTGCATCACTGTGGTGTGATCATTTCTGCCAAAAGCTTCACTAATATCAACCAAACTCAAAGTTGTCAATTCCTTGCATAAACTCATGGCTACTTGTCGCGGTAATGCTATGTTTTTTTTACGTGTTTTACTTAATAATTCCGAAAGGCGAACACTGTAAAAGCTTGCAACTGTTTTTTGAATTTGATCAGGTGTGTATTGCCGCTGACCTACTGCAATAATATCTTGCAGTGTTTCTTTGGCAACAGAAATATCTGGTACAACTCCTGAAAAAATACATCTTGCACGCAATCGCTTTAATGCACCTTCTAAATCTCTTACACTTGAACGCACGTGTTCTGCAATAAAAAATGCAGTGCTTTCCGGCAGTGTAAACGAAACTGCTTCGGCTTTTTTTTGTAAAATTGCGACACGCATTTCTAATTCTGGTGGCTTAATTTGAGCAGAAATTCCCCAAGAAAAACGTGATTTTAAACGATCATCTAAATTTTCAATTTCATTAGGCAGACGGTCGGAAGTTAGGATAACCTGTTTGCTATCATCTAAAAAGCTATTGAACAAGTAAAAAAACTCTTCCATTGTTTTAGCTTTACCTGCCAAAAACTGCACATCGTCCAAAATCAATAAATCTAAACTGTGATAATAACGCTTAAATTGTTCAAAAGATTGATTACGCACGGCACGCAAATAATCGTTTAAATAACGCTCCGCATGAACATAACGAATCCTAACATTCAACATATAGGAATTAACATGATTTCCAATCGCATGAACCAAATGAGTTTTACCTAAACCAGGTCCGCCATATAGGAAAAATGGATTGTAATTTTTTTCTCCTAATGATTTGCTAATCGCCACCGAAATAGCATGTGCAAACTCATTGCTATCTCCAACCACTAAATTGGAAAAAGTGTATTCTGGATTAAGATGTCCATCTTGAAGATTTTTATTTCTATCGTCAGTGCTGATAGTAGCATGCGAAGTTTGTTTGTTTACAACAGTAGTTTCTTCATGTGTTATTTCTGATTTTTTTTCATTTTCATCAGCAGAAAAAACTTCCATCTCTCCCTTGCCTACTCGAAAAACAATAGGAGGTGCATCAGGGGCACAATTTGCCTTAAACTCATTCATCTTTGGCAGAAAATTTTCACGCACCAAACGCAAGACAAAGTCGTTATTTGCAAAAAAAGTCCATGCTTCATCAGATTCGCTTGCAGTCAATCTGCCTGCCCACATCTGAAATTGGTCAGATGGCAATTCTCGTTGCAAATACTGCATACATTGTGGCAAAAATTCTGACAAAGACATCATAAATCAACGACTCACTTGGTATAAAAATGACTTAACACATTAAAAGAATTTAGAAAACAACCTTGTTTGAACCAAACTTAATACTGCTTTTTTGATAGAAATACGGCATTTACTAAAAGATTTGCGGATTATAACAAAAGCCAATCTAATTTGTCATGATTCATACCAAACAAATCATATTCTACAAAGGCACTTTTTAGCTATTAAAACTATTTTTTATATTTTTTATATTAAAAAATCTTATTTTATATAAAAAAATTGCTCAAATTTACAAAAAAAAGCATTTTATAACCCTAACCACAATGATAGAATGCGTATCTTGTAACGATAGATAAATTGCATCTTGCAATGTATACCGTAACTTTATGATTAATCCACCTAAATTAAGGATAATTCCATGTCTAATTACGATTTGAATGCGTTGTTAGCAACCGTAAAACAACGCGACCCACAGCAAACTGTGTTTCATCAAGCAGTTGAAGAAGTTTTTACCAGTCTTGACCCATTTTTGAAGAAAAACCCCAAATACACGCAACACGGCTTATTAGAACGCATTGTTGAGCCTGAACGCGTGATTATGTTCCGTGTGCCTTGGGTGAATGATAAAGGCGAAGTGAAAGTCAATCGCGGTTATCGCATTCAAATGTCGTCTGCGATTGGTCCTTACAAAGGCGGCTTGCGTTTTCACCCCACTGTGGATTTGGGCGTGCTGAAATTCTTGGCATTTGAACAAGTGTTCAAAAACGCTTTAACCACTTTGCCTATGGGCGGCGGTAAAGGCGGCTCGGACTTCGACCCCAAAGGTAAAACAGACGGCGAAGTTATGCGTTTCTGCCAATCCTTTATGACTGAATTGTTCCGCCACATTGGTGCGGATACCGATGTTCCAGCAGGCGACATCGGCGTGGGCGGTCGTGAAGTGGGCTTCTTATACGGTCAATACAAACGCTTACGCAATGAATTTGCCTCTGTTTTAACAGGTAAAAACTTGGAATTTGGCGGCTCGCTCATTCGCCCAGAAGCCACAGGTTATGGCACGGTTTATTTTGCTCAAAATATGTTAGCCACAAAAGGCGACAGTTTTGCAGGCAAACGCGTGGTGATTTCAGGTTCTGGCAATGTGGCTCAATACGCTTGCGAAAAAGCAATCGAATTGGGTGCCAAAGTCTTGACCGTATCTGATTCTAACGG
>JAFZMY010000054.1 GCA_017553165.1 Neisseriaceae bacterium | reverse complement strand
TTGTGCCAAAGCGTCTAATTCTTCTGCCAATAACAAACCAGCACACGCAACAGGAGCAAATTTAGCCACAGCGTGCGTTGAAGCCTGTGCTCGGTGAGCCGTACCAAACGCATCGCACACATAAATATCGCCCAATGCGGCATATTGTTTGCCTAATTCATCAGCGTTTTTCTTCTCACCCTTGTTAATGCGAACATTTTGCAACATCGCCAATTCGCCAGCATTTAGGGCAGGGCGTTTTGAAATATCGCTAATCACAGGCACGGTTTTGCCTAACAACTGACCGACATAATTTGCAATCGGCGTAATGTCATCTTCTGGGTGAAACTCACCTTCGGTAGGTCGCCCCAAATGCGTCATCGCAATTACCGCCGCACCGTTTTTCAAACAATATTCAATCGTAGGCATAGACGCACGAATACGCGTATCGTCCGCAACCGCACCATTTTTCATCGGCACATTCATATCCACACGGATTAAAACCGTTTTTCCAGCGACATTTAAGTCAGTCAGTTTTTTGAAGTCCATAGTTTTACTTTCGAGTTAATTGACAAAAATCTTGCTATTATACTGTTTTCCGGCAGACTATTCATCTGATAGCTTTTATAGTCAATTCATACCAAGATCATACAGTATATATACTGTATGCGACTCATGCCTTGTCTGCTTTTAGTCTGAATTGACTATGGTTAAAATGTATTTATGATTTTTTTTCCGGCAGACTATGAATAAAAAGAAAATCTTTATCTATTGTAGTCTGCCGGAAAAATGGTAAAAATACAGATTGTTTATTTTTATTTATAGAGAACGCTTATAATTATGAAAAAAATTCATCGAGAGACTTTGGCAATTCGTGGCGAACGTGTAAGCAGTGCTTACAATGAACATGCACAGGCTTTGTATTTGAGTAGTAGTTTTACTTTTAAGACTGCACAAGAGGCACAGGAATTGTTTTTAGGCGAAAGGGCTGGATACACTTATTCGCGTACGGCTAATCCTAATGTTGATGCTTTTGCTATGCGTCTTGCCTCTTTGGAAGGTGCTGAAAGAGGTATTGCAACAGCAACTGGTATGGCTGCAATTCAAGCGGTTTTTATGTCATTTATGCAGGCAGGAGATCATTTGTTGGCGAGTAAAAGCTTATTTGGTTCGAGTATTGGTTTGATTAACACCTTACATAGATATGGTATTGCAGTGGATTTTGTTAATCAAAACGATTTATCCCAATGGCAAGATAAAATTCGTCCTAATACCAAAATTCTGTTTGTGGAAAATGTTTCTAATCCACTATGTGAAATTGCTGATTTGAATAGTCTTGCTAATATTGCTCATCAAAATAATGCACTGTTAGTAGTGGATAATTCTTTTTGTACTCCGGTTGTGCAACAACCTTTGCTTTTTGGTGCTGATTTAAGTGTATCTTCTGCTACCAAAGGAATTGATGGTCAAGGCAGAGTGATGGGTGGTGCAATTTGTGGTGCATCTGCTTTGATTGATACAGTGTGGGGACATATTCGCACAAGCGGTGAAGTGTTATCCCCGTTTAATGCGTGGGTTTTATCATCTGGTTTGGAAACTTTATTTGTACGTATGGAAAAACAATGTGCAAATGCTTTGGAATTGGCATTATGGTTACAAAATCAGCCACAAGTTGAAAAAGTTTACTATCCATTTTTGCCTGATTTTCCACAGTATGAATTGGCACGTAAACAGCAAACTATGGGAGGAATTGTATTAAGTTTTGCTGTGGTTGGTGGTAAGGATAATGCTTGGAAAGTTGTTGATAATGTGGAATTGTTCTCTCGTACAGGTAATTTAGGAGATGTACGTTCGACTATTACTCACCCCTACACCACAACTCATGCACGAGTTGATGATAAGGAAAAAATTGCTTGTGGCATAACATCAAATTTACTGCGTTTATCAGTAGGTTTAGAACATATTGATGATTTGAAAGATGATTTATACAATGTGTTAAGTAAATTGGATTAAAGAAACCCCTGCAAAACCATTACTGAAACAAAAATTTAATCCTGCCGTAAGGTGGCTTTCCAGTCTACCAAAAAGCCGTATGCGTTAATTAATTGTATTTTAACAACTTTTTATTACGCCCTGTTGGACGGTTTGGTGGACAAGGATGCCCACCATACGGCGTTTCTTTTTCAAAAATTAGGTTTTGCAGTGGTTTCTTAAATGATATAAAGTCTGCCGGAAAGTCATTTAATATCAACTTTCCGGCAGACTTATTATTTAACGTGAGTGTGTTCTATTCCACCTGTGATTTCTCCGTAAAGTTGCGTATTACTTTGTCCGTTAGTAGCACAAGCGGACAATGCAATTAGCAAGCCTACGGTGATAATGGCGTTTTTAATATGGTTCATATTAAGAATCCTTTGGAAAATAAACTATTGGTAAATTTCTCCATAAATTTCAGTTTTTGCACTGCTACCATCGGTCGCACATGAGGATAAGCTAATAACAATAATTGCGATAGTTAGGATTTTCTTGAAAAAAATCATATTGACTCCAATTTGTCTTTTAGGTTAAACAAGAAAGCCATTATCCATATTAAGGTAACATGAGCCAAGATAATTTTTTATAGTAGGTTAATACCCAAACCAGCCAGCGTTAGTTTGCCTTGTCGTATTATTTATACTGCCTGCATCAAACTGCTTTGTCTGCTTTTGGTCTGAACCCACTATAATTTGTTCTTTGACTTCGTGGGCTAAATAGGGTAACTTCACTCATTTTTTAATATTTTCGCTTATGATTACAAGAGCGGAAAATTTTTTTAAATAGGAGTACAAATACTATGAAAATGATCAGTGCCGTCATTAAACCATTTAAGTTAGACGATGTACGTGAAGCTTTGTCTGATGTAGGAGTGCAAGGTATGACGGTGTCGGAAGTGAAAGGATTCGGACGACAAAAAGGTCATACTGAAATTTATCGTGGTGCAGAATATGCTGTTGATTTTCTACCAAAAATTCGTATAGACATCGCAGTACAAGATGATGAGGTAGAAAAAATCATAGAAACCATTTCGCAAACTGCTTACACTGGTAAAACCGGAGACGGTAAGATTTTTGTAATGAATTTAGAGCATGTAGTGAGAATCCGCACTGGTGAAACCGATGAATCTGCGGTATAACCGTAGTTTATGAATTAATAGTTAGATACTACTGCAAAACTCATAATTCTTTATTTTTCTTTGAAAAATTCGTCAATGATGGGTTTGCAGGAGTCTCAAAGAGTCTGCCGGAAAACATTTAAGAATGATAAAAAAACACCTTTGGCAATGCCCAAAGGTGTTTTTTCAATCTAACAATATAGATTATTTCAACAAATGTGCCACGCCTGCTTGTTCTTCTTTCAATTCGGCGATGGTTTTGTCGATTAAGCCTTGACTGAATGCGTCAATTTCCAAGCCTTGTACGATTTTGTATTCGCCGTTTTCGCAGGTTACTGGGAAGCCGCTGATAATGTCTTTTTCAATGCCATAAGAGCCGTCAGAC
>JAFZMY010000053.1 GCA_017553165.1 Neisseriaceae bacterium | reverse complement strand
TGAGTGTAAATAATTCCCCTGTTTGCGAGATTCCATCTTGATTTAGATCTCGCCACACTTTTATTTGATTAAAGTTTTGATCATTACAATCAATTACTCCATCTTGATTGCTATCTAATTGAGATAAAGCATAAAATCCGTCGTTTTCTATAATAGTAGTAGCATTAGATTGTCCACCTGAAACGGTCATTCCACTACCTGATGAATTAGAACCACTACTACTACTTGTATTGGTTATAGTATGATTTATCTTTTGTGGAAACATATCCTCGCCAAAGATTTCGCTACCATTATTAATTATGCCATCGCCATTGCGATCCCAAACCAATAATCCATCATCAGCTTTAACCCAACCAGTAGACGATTTAATTCCATCACCATCTAAATCCAATACTAATGGATCATAAATATGGAATTTGCCATTGCGATTTAAACCTAACCTGTCTTTAAATTCATCTGGTAGCCAGTCAAATTTATTATCTAACAATCCTTTAAATTTATTTTCAATTGATTCAATAAATTCTTTTATTTTATTTATATCTTCTTCATTTAATTCAGGTTGTTTATTATCATTAGATTTTTTATCATCATTATCTTGATCTGATAATTGCTTATCACTGTTATTATCCTCATTATATTTAGAATCTTCTTTATCTAAAAAATTTGGCATACTTGGATTGATAATTTGCAAATTACCTTCGTCATCATCAATATGATTATAGTAACCACTTGCTTGATCTATTTGATTATTTAAATAAGCTTCACGACCAGAGATGGTATCTATTGCATTTTCTACAGGCTCAACTCCTTCCGTAAGGAGTCCTTGTCTTGGTAGTAGATACGGATTTACAGCATCGCCAATTTCTGCTGCAACTCTTATACCATGTTTAATATTTTCAGCTTTATTATCTTGATCATAGTTTTCAACAGCATCTTTTGCTTCCTTACCAACGCTAACAGCACTATCAGCTTTATCACCCCATTTAAAAAATTCCTTAATTTTAGACGCGGTAATTTTAAAAATTGACATAACAGTTTCCTTATAAATAAATGAAAAACAATAAATAATTTGAAGAATTAATTAGCAACAACTTTGTTACTAATATTTTCCATTTCAATAATTTTATCTAAAAAATTCATTATTTCTTTCTCACATTCAGTTTTATCTGACATAATTAAAGGTATTGTAATTAATATATTAGAAATATAATTACTTAAATAATCATCTAATATTTTATGTTGATAACTTGTAGGTGTTATTTGTTTTTGAATTTGCTGAAAAACTTTTTTACTTATTCGATTACTACTATCAGCATATTCTGTTTTTAATATGTCAGAATCGTAACATAATATTCAACCTAAATGATATTGCCCAATAATATTAAATGCTATTGTATTATTTTTTTTATTCATTTCTTTTATAACATTTTCAAACGATTCCCATTCTTTTTTATAGGTATCCATATCTTTATTCAAAAAAGAAAACCATATTATTTCAGGATACCATTTCATCTGTTCATGTAAATTTTCAAATACTATATTATCAATAAAATTTTTTAATATCATGTTAAAATCACTATCTTTTATCTCACCATAAGATCTATTTATTAGAATAAGTTTATGTAGTATAAAAAACATTTCTAACTCTTGCAATTTTTCTTCATGTTTTTGATAATAAGAAGAAACTAAATTATAATTTATCTTCAAATTACTTATCAAATTATGTAAATCTGTATATATAGATAATTCTGAAATTTTTAACAATCTTTCTGCATCTTTTTTTCTATTAATAGCAGGTGTTATTTTCCAAACTATTTTAGCCGTTTCTAATGTTAAATTTTTCTTATCACTAACAAAATCAATAATGTTATGTTCTTTATCTATCCAATAAATTGACCATACCCATAAAGATAGGTATGTAACAATTACAACAGCAAAAATATATAAAGATACTTTTTTAAGCATATATTCTACTCTTTAATTTAATACTTACACTGTTTTGATCACTACAATTACTGTATTTTCCGGCAGACTTAAACTTGTATTGCATTTTTATATTAATCCAAAACCATTTTGTATCAAGCCATCATGAATAAATCTGCTACGCCAATTTATTCGAAAGATTGACACGCCTAACTTTCGTTAGTCTCGCAATGACGGAATCCATTGCAAAACTCTTAAATCATGTTTAGGCATACGGATAAAATCATTATCAAGTCTTTCGTCTTATCCTTCCAAATACAAGGAGGCATGATTATACAAAGTTTCTTAAAGCTTTTCAAATGAAAAAGCAAAAAAAAAAAAAAAAACAATAACTTACGTTTGTTTAATGAAATAGTATTTGTGTGTGTTTTTCTGTTTAAGTTGCTAATACAAGCTTACAAAAACCATCATTGACAAATTGCATACTGTGAAATAAATAATCTAATAGAGACTCCTGCAAAACCTTTCTTTTTACCATTCGTCATTTTGAGCGAAGCGAAAACGAAATTTCAGCGAAGCTAAAAATCTATTTATTAAACAAGTAATTATATTCTTCATTTTTCTTCGAAAAATTCTTCAATGATGGGTTTTGCAGGAGTCTCTAAATTGTTTTGTAAAGATTCTTCGCTTACAAATAACGAATGATGAAAAAATGGTGGTTTGCAGTAGTTTCAGTTACTCAAACAGACACTACTTACAAACCCCATCACAACGCAACCATATAAACAAGCGTCTATAACTATCATGCGTACTCATATCTTTGAAAATACTTTGACGAATAATATTACCATCATCAAGTTGCCAAATAATAATTAAAAGATAAGACGATGCAAGACTGCCGGAAAGAGGATAGGCATTACAATATTTATCATAATGAGGTAAATAAATTACAACCTGTCCATCGTAACGAACTTCGATATATTTAATAAAATTGCGGTAATAGCCACTATTTTTATAATGAGCAAAAATCCAACTAATCAGTAAAATAAATATTAAAACTGCCAAATAAACGCCATTAAAATAAACAAATGACGCTGCCAAAGTTACAATATGTAACAAAGCAATTACAGTATGTATCCACCATGATGGGGTTAAAACAGCACGAAATGCAAGCATAAAAATTGCTTATTCAAAAAAATCTTCCCCTTCTAAATAATCATTTTCATCATACTCTAAATCTTCATCACACATATCAACTACAATATCACTAACTTCAACATCAAAAAAATCCCAAAACATTTGCAAGGTTCTATTTTTAGGATAGTCTTCATCATTCAATGCCCAAGCACTTAATTCTGCTTGAAAAAACTTGTCAAAATGCTCATCTATATAAGCAATAGTTTCTTCTGGCATTTCAGTTTCTGGAACTAAATAAGTATTTGATTCGCTTCTCAATTGTTCTAATGTTAATTGGAAATTGTCTTCTTCATCATTCAATTGATTAATCCAATCCAAAAAAGGTTTTTTACCTTTGATAATCACTGCATGGCGATTAACTGCATACATAATAATATTCCCATATTCAAGATTACTATAAACAATAGGTTACCATAAACTAATTATGGTAACCTATTTATATTTACATTTGCATTATAAAAGAATTAGTCTTCCAACGGAATAACTGAAATCTTAACATTAGCAACTGCATCATGATGCAAAGCAATTTCCACATCATACTCACCCACTGCTTTCAGGGGACCTTGTGGTAAGCGTACAGTAGAACGAGGAATTTCAACGCCCAAGCCTTTGGCTGCTTCTGCAATATCAGCCGTAGTTACCGAACCGAACAATCTACCATCAACACCAGCTTTTTGTTTAACAGTAAGAGTTTGACCGTCCAATTTTTCCTTGTTATCTTGTGCTGCTTTCAAGATTTCAGCTTGACGAGCTTCAAATTCTGCACGACGAGCTTCAAATTCTGCCAAATTAGCGGCATTAGCTCTTTTTGCTTTTCCTTGTGGGATAAGATAGTTGCGTGCGTATCCGTTTTTAACATTAACCACGTCACCCAACTGACCCAAGCTACCTACTTTTTCTAAAAGAATAATCTGCATATTATACTCTCCTGAATTATTTATGTTGATCAGTATAGGGCAGGAGTGCCAAAAAGCGAGCTCGTTTAATCGCAGTCGACAATTGGCGTTGATAACCGGATTTTGTTCCAGTAATACGTGCAGGGATAATTTTGCCGTTTTCAGAAATAAAATCTTTCAGAATATCGACATCTTTATAATCTACCTCTTTAATACCTTCAACGGTGAAGCGGCAGAACTTTTTACGTTTGAATGTTTGGCGTGCCATTTTAATTTACCTTTATTCAATATGTGTTATCTCTTGGACATGTAACATTAGTTTTGATGAACGCTGATTAGAAGCTGTTAAAAATCCTCTAATATGAACTTTTTCACCAACTTGATACTTATCAAGTGCTAAATCACCAATTATCTTGGATAGTATTTGGAAACAAGCTATACGTTCTAATTTGCATTCCATCTGTTTAGAATTATGCTCAACCGTCATTTCGATTATAGGCAATCCAGATGGTGTGTAACGCAACTCTTGTAACGCAATTATCGTAGCGTCTAAACTAATGTAATTTTCCAAAATTATTCAACTGGTTCAACAACTTCCACAACAACTGCTGCTTCTTCAACCTCACCACGATTATTTAAGAGGTTTTTACTTTTTTCCTCTTTCATCATTGGTGATGCAGAAGTTTCAGCGTGTTTCATTTTGATGGTCAAATGACGTAATACTGCATCATTGAAACGGAAAGCTGTTTCCAACTCTTCAACTGTTGCAGGCTCACATTCGATATTCATTAATACATAATGTGCTTTATGCAGTTTGTTGATAGGATACGCTAATTGACGGCGACCCCAATCTTCTAAACGATGAATAATTCCACCGGCTTCGGTGATGGTTTTTTTGTAGCGTTCTATCATTGCGGAAACTTGTTCGCTCTGATCAGGATGCACAATAAAAACAATTTCGTAATGACGCATGTATGCTCCTTGTGGCTATTAAAAAACTCTCTTGCCATGCGATTTTTTGCAAGAAAGTAAGGGTTTATAAAAAAGAATCGGCAATTATAATGACACTTAACATTGAATGCAAGTGCCATTAATGAAAATCTAAGCGTTTGAAATGATAATTAAGAAAATCCTACAAAACTGATAGATGCAAGATGAGTTCAAAGTTTCAGTAGCACTTCAAAATCGAATACATAACAATTAGTTAGATAATATTAGAGCAACGTACAACGTTACTAAAATGTGCCACAGGCGATTCATGCAAAACCCGTTATTGAAGAATTTTTCGAAGAAAAATGAAGAATCTAATTGTTTGTTTAATAAATATATTTTTAGCGTAGCCTATCGGCTCGCAGAAAGAGACTCCTGCAAAACCCATTATTGAAGAATTTTTCGAAGAAAAATGAAGAATCTAATTGTTTGTTTAATAAATAGATTTTTAGCTTCGCTGAAACTTCGTTTTCGCTTCGCTCAAAATGACGAATGGTAAAAAGAAGTGTTTTGCAGGAGTCTCAGAAACTTCGTTTTCGCTTCGCTCAAAATGACGAATGGTAAAAAGAAGGGTTTTGCAGGAGTCTCCACAGATTAGACTACTGCAAAACCCCATTTTTCCACCATATGAATTGTTTGCGAAAAATCTTTATAAAACAATATGTTAATCTCAACATTCACTTCGTTCATGATCAGAATGACGAGTTTTGCAGATGTTTCTAATATGCCAGTTTTGCAGGGTTCATTAATTTACTTCTCTAATATCCAACCAGCCTTTATTAGTAAGCACCAAAGTGCTTTGAGCGTTAACTGGTTGTTTTAATTTATCATACATATCAGGTTGAGTTTCTTTTAAAAGTCTCTCACTCCATTTATATAGTTGATACTCTCCTGCGTAGGCAACTTTGCTTACCACTAAACCTTTATCATTGGTTGGCTGTGAAAACCATTTGATTTCTTTTACCTTAATTGTTCCAATACATAGCTGTTTGCTTTTATATTTATTTTTAGCATCTTTATTCAGCACAAACACCGCAACAGAAACTTTACCATCAGATGATGCATCATCTTTATTTTGTTTGTAAATTCCTGCTTTTTTGAGAAGCTGCATTTGTTTTAATGCTTTTTGGTTAATTTTATTTCCGGCAGAGTCGGTACGCGATATGCGAATAACATCGTTGCCAAGAGAAATATTGGAATTATCCTCATTAATCAATGGAATAGTTCTACATTCGGGATGCTGTTGATTATATTTATTCAATGCTTGTTTGAAATTACGGTCACCTGCTGTTTGATGATTGTTGCATGCAGATAGCAACAAAGAAATCACGATAAAAGGTAATATTTTCTTTTGCATTATTTATCTCCAAGTAGAATCTATTGAAAAAAATTCCGTTAAAATAACAGCTATTTTATCTTATTTTGAACGAAGGTTACACAATGACAAGCTTATTTGGAATATCAAATTGCAACAGTGTTAAAAAAGCACGCAGTTTCCTGTCAGAACACGGTGTTGATTATACATTTATTGACTTGAAAAAAATACAACTTTCACCAGAACAAGTATCACAATGGCTACAAATCGTGGGCGTGCAAAATTTAATCAATCGCAAAGGTACATCTTGGCGGAATTTAAGCGAAGCAGAAAAACTTATGGCAGACTCCACTGGTGATGCTGTTACTCTTATTTTGCATTATCCAACTTTGATAAAACGTCCGCTGATTGAATGGAATAATAATGATATAACTGTTGGATTTGATGAAACATTTTTTACAGAACAAATAATTAAAAATTCATAGTATTTAAAAGTGTTACAATGTTTTCCGGCAGACTTATCTTTTTGATATTTAACTAATACGGTAAAAAATAATGAGACATACTGTTTTAATTTCAGACATGCACTTGTGTGCACAAACTCCTGATTTGAATCAGTTGTTTTTTCAAAAACTATCCGAATGGGCAGGAAATATCGATGCACTATATTTGTTAGGCGATATATTTGATGTTTGGGTTGGTGATGATGATGACGACCCTGTTTTAGCACAAATAGCATCGGCAATGTCATCATTTGCATCGCAAACAGATTTATTTGTTATGCGAGGAAATCGTGATTTTTTACTCGGACGCAAATTTGCCAAAGCTGCCGGTGCAATTATGCTTAACAAAGACCCATGTGTTGTAAACATCTACAACACGCCATATATTCTTTCGCACGGCGACATTATGTGTGGAGATGATATTAAATATCAACAATTTCGCAAAACCAGCCGCCAATGGTGGTGGAAACGTTTAGCACTATCCAAACCACTATCGCAAAGAAAAGCATTAGCTCTTCAAATCAGAAATTTATCCGAAAATCAAAAAAACGATGCCACTCATTATGCCATATCTGATGTAACCAAAAGAGATATACTATCAATACAAAAAAAGTTTTCCGGCAGACTTTCCAAACCTGTGGATATGATTCACGGACACACTCATAAACCTGCACGACATATTCATCAGTTTAATGGAAAGAGTTTCCGCCGTTTTGTTTTGCCAGATTGGAAAAATGGTCATGGTGGGTGTTTGAATATTTTTGAAGATGGAACAATTGCCGGAGAGATGTTTTAAGTCAGCAAACTTATTATTCGTAAAAATATGCAAAATCTCTTTTTAAGCATACGTCATTCATAAGCAAGAGCTAATAATCTTTATAAAACAATTTATTATATTATTCATTTCTGATAAGTGAAACTCAAAAAAATGACGAGTTTGCAGGAGTTTCTATAAACAAATAAAAACGCAACTTAATATAAAAATCAAGTTGCGTTTAGAAACTTAAGAAGCAAGGTTATACTTCTAAATTAGCTGCAATTTCCGCCAATTGGCGGCGAGCCAAGCCCAAAGTGCCTTTGGATTTGCTCATTACGAAATAGATGAAAATACCATTCAAGTGATGAGCAGGCATCAAAATGTGGTATTGAGTATCCATAGTGATTAGGAAGTCTTCAATTTTCTCGTTGATACCCAAGTTTTTCATGATTTTTTGTTTAGCATGATACAACTCGGTGTTACCAGCAGAAGCGTATTCCAAGTCCAATTCTTTGCCTTGAGCTCCCAACATGAAACCATTGTTTGAATCAACAACAGATGCAGCAATTGCACCGTCAATTTCCATTACTTGTTCCAAAGATGGTCCTACTTTTGCCATTCTTGTCTCCTAATTTTAAGTTTGTTAAACAATTTATACTGCATGAAAATTGTAGATAAACATCATCTACTCCATTAAGTACATTAATTCAAATAGTTACACTTTATTCGGTATAACTACTATCCATAATTCACCTAATTTCTATTATACAAAAAAAAAAAAAAAAAAACAATATTTTTTATTTAATGTAAATATAGTTTTAATTAAGTTTATCTAATATTTTTTAAAAAATTTTATATATATAAATCAATATGTTATAAAAGTTGATTTTTAAATCATCTCGTAAGTACCAGTATTTACATACTATTTGGAATGTATAAATTACGATAAAAAATCAACTTTTTAATAAGTAATATTTGATTTATATCAAACATTATTTATTTTCAATTTAAATCTATTGGTGAAATTGGTACACACATCGTATGAAACCGCCTACAAAGCCTAATTTAACAAGGTAAAGCCGTAGGCATGATTATAAAAACTCCTGCAAAACCACATTTTTTCATCATTCGTAAGCTACAGAGAAGAATCTTTATAAAACAATAAGTTAAGATTATTCGCAACGCTTGCTCAACTTACGAATGACGAGTTTTGCAGGAGAGTTCCAATTAGTCTGAAACCTTTGCAAAACTGGTAGATGTGAGTGCAGTTCGAGACGTAGTTGCACAGAAAACGAAGAAATAACAAGTAGTTAGGCTTTGTTTGCGAGCAACACAAACGTACGAAATGTGGTCGCAAATGCCAGTTTTGCAAATGTTTTAGACTGCCTAAAAGAAACTCCTGCAAAACCCTATCAGAAACAAAAATTTAATCCTACCGTAGGGTGGACTTCCCAGCCCAACATAACGCCGTATGCGTTAATTCATTGTATTTCAACGATTTTTATTCAGACCTATCGGACGGTTTGGTGGGCTGGTAAGCCCACCATACGGCGTTTCTTTTTCAAAAATTAGGTTTTGCAGAAGTTTCTAAAAAAGTTTAGCAGACAATAAATATTAAAAAGGATATATTACCTTACATAACATATCCTTTGTTTAAGAACAAATTTAATTTATACGCGTGCGGAATATTCTCGCAAATGCTTACGTACGGCTAACCATGCACCGGCTATGGATAAAAATGCCACAATTAGCACAATTACTAATAGTTCTTGTATATCAAAGAAACGCCATTTAACCGGAACTCCGTATTGAGTGAAAATTCCTTCTAATTGTGGAGAGAAACGATAGCGTATCCATGCACATAGGGCGATGCCGATTAACATGGATAATAAACCTTGCCATAGTGCTAAATAGATAAATGGACGGCGAATAAATGATGCTGGTGCTCCTAATAATTTGGTAATTTCAATTTCTTCGCGACATACCAATGTTTGTAGGCGAATGGTGTTATAGGTGATTAATGCAAATGCTAAACCTAATGTAATTGCCAAAAACCATAAAATATGCAAGATAAATTGTTGAATATTATGAAGCGTTTTCAACCATTTAGCATCAACCTGTGCACTATCTACCATAGGCAAGTGTGAGTATTCTTGCTGTAAGAGTTCTACTGCCGCAGGGTCGTTTGAGCGTACTGTAACTACAAAGGCATCTGGCAGTGGGTTGTTTTCTAAAATGGTGAGAATATCGTTATCTCCTAATAAACGCTGCATTTCCACAATAGCACTTTCCTTGCCTATCATGGTTACTTGTTCAATGCGTTTATCATTGGAAAGTGTTTTGTGAGTACTTTCCACATCAACATTATCCGCATTTAAATCCATATATAAGGTAATTTGCGGTTTAGATGAGATGGTACCTAAAAATTGCTGGGTACTTTGCACGCCAAGATGTAAAACCAAAGGCAAAGTAATGGCAATGCCTAACATCAGCAAAATCAACAATGTGCCAATTGGTTGCTTGAATAAGCGGCGAAATGCTTGCTGTGCCGCTGCAATGTTGAGTGAAAACCAATGATTCATGCTGCAAACCGTCCTTCCTGTAAGCGAATAATGCGGTGTCCATAATCTGCCATCAGTGATTCATCATGTGCTGCCACTATTACTGTGGAACCGTTTTGATGAAATGAGCGGAATAATTCCATAATATCTAATGCGTAAGCACGGTCTAAATTGGCAGATGGTTCATCAGCAATAATCATGCCTGGTTGATGAACTACTGCTCGTGCAATACAAAGGCGTTGTTGCTCACCGCCAGAGAATGTAACAGGATCTGCTTTTTCACGTCCGCCTAAACCAACTTTTTCCAAAGCGGTACGGGCACGTTTTTCCGCAGTTATGCGGTCATAACCAATGATTCGCAACGGTAATAACACATTTTCCAATGCGTTGCGATCAAATAAAATTTTGTGGTCTTGGAAAACAATACCGATATTCTGACGCAGATAACCTAATTGGTTATCGCTCAATGTACCTAAATTGTGTTTATTGATAAATACTTTTCCGGTAGTGGGTTTAGTAATTCCGGCAATTAGTTTTAAGAGTGTGGATTTTCCTGCACCAGAATGCCCTGCAATAAAAACCATCTCACCTTTGTTAATTGTAAAACTCACATTATCCAAAGCTCGGTATTTACCTGGATAAATCTTGCTCACCTGTTCAAAATAGATCATACAGTTATTTCCTTATATTTAATCTGGTAGCAATGCTTCAACAAACTCATTGGCAAGGAAAGGTCTTAAATCATCAATTCCCTCACCTACGCCAATATAACGAACTGGAATTGGGCGAACTGCCGCTAATCCTGCGATTACACCACCTTTGGCTGTACCGTCCAATTTAGTCAAAATTAAACCGGTTAATCCTAACGCATCGTCAAACGCAATTACTTGATTAATAGCATTTTGCCCAATATTGGCATCTAATACTAATATGATTTCATGCGGTGCGTCTGGCATGGATTTTTGTAAAACGCGTTTGACTTTTTTAATTTCTTCCATCAAATGCAATTGGGTTGGAAGTCTTCCGGCAGTGTCTGCTAATACGATATTTATTTTGCGTGCTTTGGCAGCTTCTAACGCATCAAAACATACAGCAGCAGAATCACCTTTTTCTTGAGAAATCACGGCAACATCATTGCGATTTCCCCATTCGATTAATTGTTCACGAGCGGCAGCACGGAAGGTATCGCCTGCTGCTAATAAAACACTTTTGCCTTGTGCTTGAAAATATTTGGCTAATTTGCCAATTGATGTGGTTTTACCTGCACCGTTTACTCCTGCCATCATGATTACAAACGGAGTTTCAGAGTTTTCCGGCAGACTTAAAGGTTGTTCTAATGGTTTTAGTAATTCTAATAATGATTCTTTAAGGGCAGCTTTTAGTTGTGATGCGTCTTTTAAGCCTTTAAGGCTAACGCGGTTTCGTACATCTGATAATAGTTTTTCTGTGGCATTAATTCCCATATCAGATGTTAATAACACTGTTTCTAATTCTTCGTACAAATCTTCATCAATTTGTCCGCCACCAAAAACACTTGCTAATGATTTGCTTAATTTATCTCGTGATTTGGTTAAACCATTTTTTAATCTTTGAGTCCAAGATGTTTTGGTTGGTGTGTAGGTTTCTGGTTGTATTTCTTCTGTTGGCGTAACATCTACTGTTGGAGTAGTGTTAGTTTGCGATGATTCTTCATCAGAAGATGAAATAACTTCACTTACCGAATCATCTGTATTATCAATTGCTGATGATATTGATTCCGATGTTTCATGAGTTGTTGAAGTGTTTACATCAGTAGTAGTTTCGGTTGCGGTAATAGTTGAATCTTTGTCAACGGTATTTTCCGTGATATTTTCTGCTTTTACTTCGTTTTCCGGTTTTTCTACTGTTTTTTTCTTTTTAAATAGACCAAACATAGCAAATAGTTAAAAATAAAATCTCACTATTGTAACAAAAAAATGATTAATATTTTGTATTATATATAATAAATATTACGTTACATAAAGGTATTTGAAACATGAATGATACACAACAAGAAGTTATTGATATGATTGATGGAAAATTTATTTATTCGCAAGATGCAAAGCGTATGCGTCAATATTTATACATTATTTACATACTGTTTTTATGCGGTCTAATCACAGGTGGAATCACAACTTTGCCTGGCATAATCATGGCTTATATTATGCGTAATGATGCTATGGATAGCATCTTTGAAGATCATGTGGATTATTTGATTTCTACTTTTTGGGCAAGTTTGCTGATTGGAATAATTGGTTTGGTATTAATGGTTATTCTGATTGGTTGGCTTGTATTGGTTGGTCTATCAATATGGTTTTTATATCGCTGTATTTTAGGATTAATGCGACTGAATGAAAATCGTTCTCCCAAATAAGATACAAGTCTGCCGGAAACTTATTATTTGAAACATTCATTTAACAAATTCATTTTATAAGAGATTATTTTATGCAGTTTTTAATATTTAGCATTATATGCAGTGTAGCCGTTTCCATATTACTAAAATTATCTAAAAAACAAGGTATTGCAATCGATCAAGCGGTGGCGATTAATTATCCCACCGCTGCCATTTGCACCTTGTTATTATTCAAACCAAATTTAAGTCAAAATATTCCTGCATTGCTACCCTACTGGAAATTTTTATTACCATTATCCATTCTTATGCCAACTGTTTTTATTATTATGGGCGAATGTGTGAAACAGGCTGGTATTGCTAAATCTGATGCAGCACAACGCCTATCGCTTTTTTTGCCGATTGTCGCTGCATTTTTGATTTTTGACGAAACACTCAACGCAGGTAAAATAGTTGGCGTGTGTTTGGCGATCGTGTCGCTATTGGCTTTGGTGTATAAACCATCAAATAAATCACAAGATAAAAATGCGATGTTAATCTTATTGGGCGTATGGTTAGGATATGGAATAATTGATATATTATTCAAACAGTTATCAAAAAATTCCACCTTAACCACTACCTATTTATTTACGCTATTTATTGCCGCAGGCGTTTTGATGTTTGCCTATCTTATAGCACGCAAAAGCAAATGGACAAAGGCAAGTATTGTGGGTGGCTTGATTTTAGGCTGTTTGAACTTTGGTAATATTTACTTTTATTTTCGTGCTCATCAAGCGTATCACAACAATCCAACATTAGTTTTTGCCGCTATGAATTTGGGCGTAATTACATTAGGTACGATTATAGGCACAGTGGCTTTTCGTGAAAAAATTAATCGTATTAATATGTTAGGCATTGCTTTGGCAATGATTGCGATTGTGTGTTTGTTTTATATGAAGTAAAAAATTCATCACGTGGCTTTCTAAAAAGGACATCAAAATAATGACAATATTAACAGCCGAAGAATTATGTTTAGCGATGGGGCATCATGCCTTGTTGGATAAGGTATCTTTCACGCTATATGCAGGCGAAAAAATTGGCATCATTGGACGAAATGGCACCGGCAAATCGTCTTTACTTAAAATTTTATCCGGTGAAATTCCTGCTGATGATGGACGAATTAGCATTCAAAACGGTTTGAAAATCGCATACGTACCACAAGAACATCAGTTTAATGAAGAAATGAGCGTATTTGATGTCGTTAGCGATGGTTTAGGGAAAATACAAAATGCCTTGCGAAATTACCATCAATTAAGTGCAGCTTTGGCAAATAATCCACAAGATGAAACTTTGCTTGAAAAACTGCAAAAACAAGCAGATGAAATCGAAATCGAAGATGGTTGGCAAATTGATGCAGAAATAATGCGAATATTAAGCAGTATGAGTCTGCCGGAAAATATGTTAGTAAAACACCTTTCTGGCGGACAAAAAAAGCGAGTCGCAATCGCACGTGCTATGGTGCAAAATCCTGATATTTTGTTATTAGATGAGCCTACTAATCATTTAGATATTGATGCAATTTATGAATTAGAACAGTTACTTAAAAACTTTTCCGGCAGTCTTATCGTTGTAACTCACGACCGTACTTTTTTAGATAATGTGGTAACTCGTATTATAGAAATCGACCGTGGCAAGATTAATTTATATTCTGGTAATTTTTCTGAATATCGCAAACGTAAAGAAGAAGAATTGCTGGTTGAAGAAGAACATAATCGCCTATTTGATAAATTTCACGCCCAAGAAGAAGTTTGGATACGCAAAGGAATAGAAGCCAGACGCACTCGCAATCAAGGGCGAGTTAAACGATTGCAAGAATTACGCCGTATTCGTGCCGAACGCAGAGAGAGACAAGGACAGGTGCAATTACAATTATCTCGTGGCGATTTAGGTGGAAAAATCGTTGCTGATTTGGAAAACGTATCGTTTTCTTATGATAACAATATGATAATTAAAAACTTTTCCACCATAATTCAAAGGGGAGATAAAATCGGATTAATCGGTGCTAATGGTTCTGGTAAAACTACTTTTTTACGTTTGGTATTAGGCGAATTATCGCCAACAAGCGGTAAATTACGTTTAGGCACTCGCCAAAACGTTGCTTATTTTGATCAAATGCGTACTGCATTAAATGAAAATGAAACAGTTTTCCGAACGATTGGCGAAGGAAATGATTTTATTGAAATTAATGGCAAAAAACGTCATGTTATGAGTTATTTATCAGATTTTCTATTTCAAGCTGAACGCGTACAATCGCCAGTAAAATCACTATCAGGAGGTGAAAGAAATCGTTTATTATTAGCTAAATTATTTACACGTACTGCTAATATTTTAGTATTAGACGAACCTACTAATGATTTAGATATAGAAACTCAAGAAGTTTTAGAAAATATGTTGCAAGAATATGATGGCACAGTCTTTTTAGTTAGCCATGACCGCTGTTTTTTAGATAATGTAATTACTTCTTCAATTGTTTTCGAAGGAAATGGCAAACTGCAAGAATATATTGGCGGATATTTTGATTATCAAAAAATAATATCAGATAAAACAAAATTAAAATCAAATACTAATAAACCAATTAAAAATAATGAACGTCATAGAAAAGTTTCCGAAAAATTATCTTTTAATGAACAGCGTGAATTATCTCAATTACCTGATGAAATCGAAAAATTAGAACAACAACATTCTTATTTGCAAGAAATATTATCTGATGCTCAAATATTTAAAGATAATTTTGAAAAAGCAATACAGGCAAGCGAAGAAATTAAAATCATCGAAGAACAATTAAACGAAAAAATGAATCGTTGGGAAGAATTAGCAAGTCGTGATGAAAAAAATAAAAATACTTAAAACATATTTATTTTCATACCGAAAAGCTTTTCCGGCAGACTCTTTGAATTAATCTCCAATCTGTAGGTCTGCCGGAAATGTTTAAGTCTGCCGGAAATGTTTAAGTCTGCCGGAAATGTTTAAGTCTGCCGGAAATGTTTAAGTCTGCCGGAAATGTTTAAGTCTGCCGGAAATGTTTAAGTCTGCCAGAAATGTTTAAGTCTGCCAGAAATGTTTAAGTCTGCCGGAAATGTTTAAGTCTGCCAGAAATGTTTAAGTCTGTGCCGGAAATGTTTAAGTATCCCAAGCTTTTGAAATTTATAAAAACGAAGTTTTGCATATGCTTTTAAAACGCCACAAACAATCCGTGCAAAGCTTAATTTTTCGGCGTAAAATCGTACCTTTTGTGCTTATCAGCATTTTAGACAAAAAGGAAACTAAACAATGTTCAAACATGTCGATTATTATGCAGGCGACCCGATTTTGAGTTTGGTCGAAACATTCAAACAAGACGAACGAAGCAACAAAGTTAATTTGGGCATCGGCGTTTATT
>JAFZMY010000052.1 GCA_017553165.1 Neisseriaceae bacterium | reverse complement strand
TGCTTTCTTAAAGTTCCTGCTGGTTGTTTGATTTAATGATTTCTCATAACTTTTATTGCATACTTAAATTTATCTGCAATTTCATTATTTTATGTTGTTATTTCTATTGAACCACAATCAAATATCTCGAATTTTATAATTTCCTTTTTATTTTCAAAAGCAGAAATTGTAATATCGTATATTTGAAATGAAGATTGCAGAATAAATATCAATCTTTCCCAAGAAACAAATAGTCCATTAGGTTTTAATTGATTTATTTGATTTTATATATCAATAACACTATCATTAGTGTTATCAAATGATTTTTTTTGCAACAAAATCAATATAAGAAACATTCCATATATAATTTTTTTTATATATAGAATTAAAAAAATCAACAATGGAGAAATCATTTGTTAATTCCCCATCTTGTAAATCAATTTTAATATACATACTTAATCTAACGGTAATGATTCTTTTCCACACTTACGAGTTCCGCAAGTTTCATTATCAGAATAAATGTGTTGATGTGATTATATTTCCCAATAATCTTTTAACCACGGTGCTGGCAATACTTTGCGATACCACTTTCCTCCACCACCAACAATTGCATCAGGCGGATTAACCTCTCCGTGAAAAACTAAAATTTTTCCGTATTTTGGCTTCTCTGGCGGTTGCCATAAAGAAAATGGCATTTTTTTCAACACCTGATATTTATAACTCAAACACCAAGTAGAATCCCAATAACTTAAACGATGATATTCACGAATATACCATGATAAAAAAGCTTGTTCATGCCTGAATCTTTGACGAATTTCTTGGAAATTTTCCTTAAAATATTCGAGTAATTGAGGAATTGCACCAATTTTAAAACGATAAACTGAACTATTACCAACCATACGCCAAGGCTTTTTCCAATCACGAATAATCCACACTTCATCATCACGACTTTGCTCTTGAGTAAAAAAGCAGTCAATATTGTCAATAATCACCAAATCTACATCTAAAAACAAAACATTACCTGATAAACCATATAAATCACTACTAAATGTAGTTAATTTTTTCCAACCTCGTTCCGGCAAACCATCAGGAAGTGGTAATTGTGGAATTGGAAAACATTGAATTGATTTATCAATTCCGTTTGCATCATCGGTTAAACAAATCATCTGAAATGGAATGGTCAAATTTTTGCGTACCATCTGATACAGACGATTTACATATTCTGCACCATATTTTGTACCCCATTTCATACATAAAACATAATTATTATCAGACATAGTAGTGAGTTTAAGAATCTACAAGAATAACGCATAATAACAATAAGCTTATTGATTACGCAAATTTTACATATAAATCTTGCAATTATTTTTAATCTTGAAACTTATGCAACAATTTTAAGTTATAGAGACTCCTGCAAAACTCGTCATTGACAAATTTCATGCAGTGAAATGAAGAATCTAACTTGTTATTTTATAAAGATTTTTATCGTATCCTTAAGGCTCGCATAAACTTCGTTTTCGCTTCGCTCAAAATGACGAAATAATAGAAAAATAGGGTTTTGCAGGAGTCTCTTCTATAAAACTTTTCCGGCAGACTAATATTTTTAATAGTCTGCCGGAAAGTTATATATCAATCAAAATACACTTACTCTATTTCAATCGGCACGGAAATATCTTTGCCGAACCATTTTTCAAACACGGCTTTGGTAGTGCCGTCTTCGTACATGGATTTGAGAGCCTGATTGAGTTCCTGCTGCAAAGCGGTGTTATTCAACGCTACGCCAATTGCTTCAAACTCGGTGCTGAATGCGTCAGGCAAAATGCGGAAAGTTTCAGGTTCTTTGGTGGTGTAATAGCGAGCTAACGGTTCGTCCAAAATTGCACCGTCCAAGCGATTGAGTTTGATGTCCAAATAAATCGCTGCCATATCAGGATAACGTTTGATTTCTTTGAACGAAGACGCTAATTCAGGCATTTTTTTCAGCGATTCTTCGGCAGTACTGCCGTCTTGAATGGCAACCACTTTGCCAGCCAATTCTTCCACTTTCTGCACAGGCGAGTCGATTTTTAACGCCACAACCTGTCCTGTTTTTTGGTAAGGTGCGGTAAATAAAATATTTTTCTTGCGTTCTTCTGTAACGGTTAAGCCGTTCCAAATCACATCGATTTTGCCGCTATTGAGTTCCGCTTCTTTGCTTGCCCAGTCAATCGGCTTAAATTCCACTTCACGATTTAAGCGTTTAGCGGCTTCGCGAGCCAAATCAATATCAGAACCCACTAACTCGCCTTTTTCATCACGAAAACCAATCGGCGGATAATTATCGTCCAAACCAATCACAATTTTTTGAGCCACAGGTGCTGATGCTGGTGCAGTGGCATTGTCGGCTGCATTGCTTGTGCTTTGTTGTTGCGGCGAACAAGCGGTTAAAACACTCGCAAAAAGTAATGCGGTCAATGTTGATGAAATAAACTTCATAATATGTTCCTTAATTTTAAGTTGTATAAAAACTCGCTGATTATATCTGTTTCAAAAACTTATGCAAAATCCATATAAGAAACCCCTGCAAAACCCTTACTGAAACAAACTATAATCCTGCCATAGGGTTGGCTTACCAGCCCACCAAAACGCCGTTGGCGTTAATTAATTGTATTTCAACGATTTTTATTCAGCCATATCGGGCGGCTTGGTGGGCTGGTAAGCCCACCCTACGGCGTTTATTTTTCAAAAATTAGGTTTTACAGGAGTTTCTCATTATGAATTGAATGCAACCAACAATCTCAACATATTGTTTTATAAGGATTATTTGCCACAATTACTAATGACGAATAATAAAAAAATAGGTTTTTGCAAGTGTTTTATTGTGCCTTGCTCTCAACAATAGCTTTTCTATTTCAATTTGAAGTGCTACTTACATCTTAAAATGCACTCTCATCTACTATTTTTGCAGTAGTTTCTTTAATTGCTACGCTTTGGGCAAGGTAACTCCGGTTTGCCCCATATATTTACCATTGCGGTCTTTATATGATGTTTCACAGTCTTCATCGCCTTCGAAAAATAGCACTTGTGCAACACCCTCCCCTGCATAGATTTTGGCAGGTAATGGGGTAGTATTAGAAAATTCCAAAGTTACAAACCCTTCCCACTCTGGTTCGAAAGGGGTTACATTAACAATAATTCCACAACGTGCATAAGTTGATTTACCCAAACATACAGTTAATACATTACGAGGAATGCGGAAGTACTCAATCGTACGTGCTAATGCAAATGAATTAGGCGGAATAATACAAAAATCATCTTCAACTTCAACAAAATTACGTGTATCAAAGTTTTTTGGATCTACTATTGTACTGTTAATATTTGTAAAAATTTTAAATTCTCGGGCACAGCGAATGTCATAACCATAACTTGATGTACCGTATGATATAACTTTACGTCCATCTATTTCTTTAATTTGTCTTGGTTCAAATGGTTCAATCATGCCGTGTTGTTCGCTCATACGGCGTATCCATTTATCTGATTTAATACTCATGTAGCTTGCCTATTAAAAAATATTGTTGTTATAAATCTGAAACTTTTTTGCAAAAGTTTAAGTCTGCCGGAAATATTATTAGATACCACCTTACAAAAATAGCAGCATTAAAACTAAAAACAGTTTTTTAATACGTATAAGCATAACGCTTAAAATGTACCATAAATGAGCTTTGCAAGGTGGTGTCTATTCTTTATGCCAAAGCTTGTTGCAACTCGCCTGCCTGATACATTTCCATCATAATATCCGAACCGCCTACAAATTCGCCATTGATATATAGTTGCGGAAAAGTTGGCCAATCGGCATATTCTTTTGCACCTTGTCGTATATCTTGTTCTTGCAAAATATTAACCGCAAAAAAATCACGACAACCACAAGCATGTAATAATTCCACTGCTCTACCGGAAAATCCGCACTGGGGGAATTGTGGTGTACCTTTCATCATTAGTACTACACGATTATTTTTAACGATTTTGTCAATTTTCTCTTGAATGTCCATGATTATTCCTTACGTTGTAAGACGGCTGCAAAAAAGCCATCAGTTTGATGTGTTACAGGGTTAAAACGTAACATTTTACCTGTAATTGGAATATTGGGTAAAAAATCCTTGACATCTGCCAGCATAAATTCTGGGTGATTTTGCAAAAATAGATTAATTTGATCTTCGTTTTCAATTTTCATCAAACTGCATGTAGCATAAATTATGCGTCCGTTTTTACCAACTAATGGTGCTGCTGCATTTAGAATTGATTGTTGCTGCATAGCAATGCGTTGAATGCTCTCATGCGATTGACGGTATTTAATATCAGGATTTCGCCGTAAAGTACCAGTGCCAGAACAAGGTGCATCTACTAATACCATATCACATTTACCATATAATCTTTTGATTTTAATATCATTTTCATTAGAAATTAATTGCAAATTCACATTGCTTAATCCTGATTTTTTAAGACGAGGTTTCAAATTATTTAATCTTTTTTCTGATATATCAAAAGCATAGATGCGACCGGTGTTTTGCATCATTGCTCCCATAGCTAATGTTTTACCACCTGCTCCGGCACACAAATCCACTACAATTTCACCACGATTAGCATTAGTCAATAGTGAAAGTAATTGACTACCTTCATCTTGAACTTCAACACTACCATTATTAAACAAAGGGTGAATGTTAAGACTGATTTTTTCCTCAAAACGTATTCCCCAAGGTGAGTATGGGGTGGCTTCTGCAACATATCCTTCTTGTTGTAGTTGTTGTAACACCTTGCTACGTTTTTCTTTGATGGTGTTTACTCTAATATCTAATGGTGCTGATGTATTTAATGCTCGTCCCAAAGATAAAATTTCTTCATCGTTATAACTTTCTCGCAATAATTCGATTAACCACATTGGCAACTCTGCCATACAGTTAAGTCTGCCGGAAAAAATATTTTTTTGTGCTTTTAATCTCTGTAAAAATTCAACTTCCTCAACATTGCATATTTCTTGCAAGGCATTAATTGATAAACCATGACCAATTACAAGCGAACTCAAAATAGCAAGTCTTGGTTTATGTGCATAATCTGGTAAAAGCAATGAAATTTTTTCTAAATTACGCAATAAGTTAAAAATTATTTCTGAAATTTTGCTTCTATCTTTTTGTCCCAAGCGTTTGTTATTGCGAAAAAAATAAGATAATACTGCATCGGCTGGACGATTAAAACTTAAAACGTAACTTGCAACCAATGATGTTTGCTCTAATAATTTATTATCCATAATTATGTTTTTTCAATAAGTTATTTTTTGATGAAAAATATTTGTTCTATCTGCATAAACAAACCGCTATCAGTACTGATTGTTTTACTAACAGCATCATATTTAATTACACACAAACAAACACTATTACCATCAGTATCAATAACACTATCAAGAACTGTTCCTACATTATTTTTATCCTCATCAATAATCTTACAACCTGCTTCCAAAACCATTTGACAACGACATAAAACTAAACCACGTTTCACTTCGCCAATATATTGAGAACGAGCAATAACTTCTTGTCCAGGATAACAACCTTTACGAAAATGAATGCCACCAAGTAAATGTTGATTCAACATTTGAGCAACAAATAAATTGGCAGTATTTTTACAAATATGCGGAAAACCTTGCATAATTTCATAACGTTTCCATCTATCAACAATTTCTGGATTAAAAGATGGTGATTTTCCATTTTCCACCACGCCTACAATTCCTGCATGCGGTAGATGAATTTCAATGCCATTATCCGTAAATTTCACTGGAAAAGACAAAACAGCTTCTTGTGGCAAAGTGTAAAACAAATCTTCATTTTCCGGCAGTGTTACCGTAACCGCAAGATTATCTGCAATTGCCAAATTAACTTGACTACGCAATACAAACATTTGCAAGCGTTTGATTAAGCCATCTAATAAATCGCAACTTGCAATCATACATATATCGTTATCACGAGGAAATACTGTCAGATGAGCACTAACACGTCCTTGCGGAGTATTGTAAGTTGCAAAACACCCCTGACCTATTGCAAGATTTTTAATATCATTAGATAGCTGATTATGCAAAAATTCAGCACGGTCAAGTCCACTTACAACAATTACTCCCCAATCAGGAAAATTACTTGTTTTCATTATAAAACCCATTTATTTACAAATATATTAATTCAAATTAATTAGTCTGCCGGAAAAATAATTTTAATTCATTATACCACCAAACAATTGATGTTCCTTAATATCCATAATGCAATCTCGCAAGCGAGCAGCTTCCTCAAATTCTAAATCTCTTGCAGCTTTTAGCATAGCTTTTTCTAAACGTGCAATTTCATTAATTGCATCTTTTTCATTGTGAATTTCTTTAATTTTTATTTTACTATTATTATTTTTATCTGCATGATATACGCCATCAATAATATCAGAAACTTCCTTAATAATTTGTTTAGGAATGATATTATGTTCTTGATTAAACTTAATTTGTTTAGCACGTCTACGATTTGTTTCATCTATTGCCATCTTCATAGAATCGGTGATTTTATCAGCATACATAATCGCTTTGCCATTTACATGACGTGCCGCACGACCTATAGTTTGAATCAAACTACGATGACTGCGTAAAAAACCCTCCTTATCTGCATCTAAAATTGCAACTAAAGAAACCTCCGGAATATCCAAGCCCTCACGTAACAAATTAATCCCAACTAAAACATCAAACAAACCCAAACGCAAATCCCTAATAATTTCAACACGTTCAACCGTATCAATATCACTATGCAAATAACGAACCTTTACCCCCATATCACTATAATAATCAGTTAATTGTTCTGCCATACGCTTGGTAAGTGTAGTAACTAATACACGTTCGTTATTTTTCTGACAAAGATTAATTTCTGCCAATAAATCATCAACTTGACTTGCAATCGGACGTATTTCAATTTCAGGGTCAATTAATCCAGTAGGACGCACTACTTGTTCTACCACTTGCCCTGCATGTTCTTCTTCATATTTAGCAGGAGTTGCCGAAACAAAAATAGTTTGCGGCATTATCTTTTCAAATTCATGAAATTTTAATGGACGATTATCACATGCCGATGGCAATCTAAAACCATAATCAACTAAATTTTGTTTACGTGCAGCATCGCCTTTATACATACCACCGATTTGAGGTACAGTTACATGGCTTTCATCAATAAACATTATAGCGTTTTTAGGAAGATAATCCATTAAAGTTGGAGGAGGTTCACCTTCAAGTCTGCCGGAAAAATGTCGTGAATAATTTTCAATTCCTTTACAAAATCCAGTCTCATATAACATTTCTAAATCAAAACGCGTACGTTGTTCAATACGCTGTGCTTCAACAACTTTTTGTTCTTTATTAAAAAAATCAACTCTATCTTTCAACTCAACTTTAATTGTTTCACAAGCTTTTAAAACAGTTTCACGAGGAGTTACATAATGATTAGATGGAAAAATAGTAAATCTTCCTACTCGCTGTTTAATTTTCCCTGTCAAAGGGTCAAATAAACGCATACTTTCTATTTCATCATCAAATAAACTAATACGCAAAGCCATTTCAGAACTTTCAGCCGGATAAACATCAATTACATCACCACGTACTCTAAATGTACCACGATGAAAATCCATATCACCACGCTCGTATTGCATTAATACTAAATGCTCAATAACATCACGTTGAGAAATATTCTGCCCTTCTTTTATATGCAAAATCATCTGCGAATACTCTGCCGGATCACCAATACCATAAATTGCAGAAACAGTTGCAACCACAATTACATCAGGACACTCCATTAAATGTTTAGTAGCAGATAATCGCATTTGCTCAATATGCTCATTGACACTTGAATCCTTTTCAATAAATAAATCTCTACTGGGAACATAAGCTTCAGGCTGATAATAATCATAATAAGAAACAAAATACTCAACAGCATTATCTGGGAAAAAAGCTCTCATTTCTGCATATAACTGTGCAGCCAAAGTCTTATTATGTGCCATAATAATTGCAGGACGACCACTTTTAGCAATTACATTAGCCATAGTAAAAGTTTTACCAGAACCTGTAACGCCCAATAAAGTTTGATAAGATAAACCATAATTCAAACCAGATAATAGCAACTCAATCGCTTCCGGCTGATCACCTGCCGCAGGGAACGGACAATGCAACTTAAAAGGACTGTTAGGATATTCAATAATTTCCATAATAAATATAAACTTATAAAAAATTAATAGTAAATAAAAGTAATTTAAAATTTTATTTGATTTTCATCTTTACCGTCATTAAAACCTAATGCAGATACAGTATAATTTGTTTTATCTGTTTTTTATCTTTTATTTTATTATCAATATCTTGGGCAATTTGTCTGTGCAATACTTTTAACTTCTCATTGCTGCGAGCATGAGTTTGTAAATAAGTTAAAAAAGATTGTTTAAGCACATTCAAAAAGATTGCATTGTCCATGATTATCTCCGACTATTTTATAGTCTAAATATTTTAATAAATCTTTTGATGAAAATGTGTAATATCCGCCTTGTTTGTATTTACCTAATGATTGAATATAATCAACAAATTCTTGTTGAAATAAAATATTCTTTAATTCATTAAAAGACAATTCGGTTAAAATATATAAGCCACTATAACTGCCCACTCCTGTGGGACATGGAGTTAATTTTATGTCATCAATATGGCGAATTAAGGCGTTAATGGCGTATTTATTTTTCCAAGTGTCTAATACGCCTTGCGAGCGTCCAAAAATATGCCAAATATTTTTATTTTCTAAACTGTGTGATTTTAATTTTTCGACATTTTTAAAATAATAATCTTTAATTTTAGGCACTTTAATCAGTTCATCAAATGGAATATATTTTCCTGTTTTATCATACGGATAAAAACATTGAGCCATAACACCAGTAGAAGATTTTATTACTGGAATGGTATATTCATCAAAATCGAATTGACCGATAAAAAAGTTATCACACAGCGTAGCAAAACCGTTTTTAACATCAATAATATTTTTTTCAGGCTGCCTGAAAATAATGTTTTTTATTTTTTTTAAATTGTTTGTATTAGAAAAATAAAAATTTTCATCAATATAAAATTCATTATATTTTAATATTTCCTTTTGTTGTGTTTCGCCATTGATATATTCAATATATTCGTTTTTCTCTTGGGTTAATAAAATAATGGCGGTATATGTGGTTGCATTAAATATTTGTTTGTGTTTTAAATCAATAACTTTTTTAAGTAATTTATTTTGAATAAGGTTTTTTCTTCATCATTTTGCTGCTAAACTGTTAAATAAAGATGACGGATTGATATAACACTATACGCCTGTTTTATTTAACATATTGATACCGATTTCGTAAAAAACAATATATAAATCGGTCATTCCTTGCTGGGTTAAATAAAATTGTTTAACTGATGAATAATCTAATAGGTTATGTACCCGCACATAAGGCGGATTGCCTACCACAAAATCCATTTTGCCGTTGTAATCTTGCACGGTTAATGCGTCCGCATTTTTTATATCCCATTTTATATTATAAATATTTGATAATTCAGCAATTTTATTAAGATTATCAATACATTTTTGATATTCAGTTTTTTCAATTTCTATGCCGTGAATATAATATTCTAAATCGTGTTTTATTTGTTGTGGGTTATATCCTTTTTTTAATGCCACTTCACAATAACGGCGAACAATTTCGCATAAAAACGCACCATCTCCGCAACTGTT
>JAFZMY010000051.1 GCA_017553165.1 Neisseriaceae bacterium | reverse complement strand
TGCTCAAAAACTTAATATCGAAAGCCAACAAAATACAGCTACTTACAATTCCAACCAACAATATATCAAAGGTGATATAACCATTGGTTATGGAGGATTTTCCGGCAGTGTTAATGGTGGTAAATCAAAAATCAATTCCAATTACGCTTCTGTCAATGAACAAAGCGGCATATTTGCTGGCGATGATGGTTATCAAATTAATATCAAAGACAACACTCACCTAAACGGCGGACTAATCACATCAACCGCAAATGCAGAACAAAACGGCAAAAATCGCTTTGAAACAGGCACAATAACATTTAAAGATTTAGCAAATAAAGCTGAATATAAAGGTGAAGCGTTTGGTTTAGGCATTTCCGGCAGTGTTAAAGGAAACAATCCAAACTCAAACAGCAGTATTTATACGGTGGATAAAACCGGAATGTCCAACACAATGGGTTATGGAAGAGACAAAGAAAGTCAATCATCTGTAACCTACGCTGGCATTAACACTGCAAATATCACAATTCGTGATACAGCCAAACAACAAGCTTTAACTGGTAAATCGGCAGAAGAAACGATTAAAGCGGTGAAAACCAATATAACTTTGGAAAACCACCAAAACCTTTCCGGCAGACTCAATAATAACTTTGACGCTAAAAAAGTTCAGAGTAAGGTTGATTTACAGGTGGAGGTTACCAAAGAGTTTAGCAATAATGTACGTGATTTCCAATCCAAGCAGAATAAGCGTTTGGACGAATTGAAAGCCAAAAAAGAAAACGGTGAAATTAGCCAAAAAGAATACCAAGAACAAACCCAAAAAATCGAACAGCAAAAACTGATAACCAATGTCGTGGCTGGCGGATTGTTGTCGCCTGCGGATAGCGTTTTAGGCATTGCCACAAGCACGCTCGCTCCTGCGGTAAGCCATGAAATTGGGCAACATTTCAAAAAAGAAGGAAAAGAAGGCAGTTTTGAACATATTGCAACCCATGCTGTGATTGGTGCATTGACTTCTGCGGCAAATGGCGGCAATGCGTTAAGCGGAGCGGTGAGTGCTGGCGGTGCGGAATATATCGCCAAAGTAACCGCCCAAACGCTATTCAAAAAAGACGCTGATGAATTAACCGCTGATGAAAAACAAACGGTATCATCAATCGCACAACTTGTAGGCGTGGTTTCAGGTAACGTTACTGGTGATAGTTCGCTTGACGCTTATGTAGGGAGAACTGTTGCAAGTAGTGCGGTGGAGAATAATCTGCTTGCACCAAGTGAATGGAATGAATTAAGCCATTTAGATGAATTAGCTCGTAAAAATGGAACGCTAACCAAAGCACAGGCAGAACGAGCCGAGTATTTACTAAATAAACATGGCTATTCGGAAAAATTGCTTGCAAAATATCAGCAAGATCCAAGCAGTTTGAGCCAATATGAAAATGAAGTATTGGACAATGCGTTAATTGAACAAACACAAGGCGATAGACAATCCGAAAATCTTTTACGTAAAACCAAAGGTTCCGTACAAGGCGATTATCGCAATTTGAAAGCTGTTGTCAATCGAGAAATTGGTTATAGCGAAAGTTTTCAGGGACAAATGGATAATAGTATGCAATACGCTTATTCAGGAGTAGTTTCATATTATATTGGCGGACACGAGTTCAAATCGTTTGGGGCAAATGTATTACAAACGATAGGGCAAAATGTTTTAATAAGCAATACCATTGCTGCAAAAAATGGCGAGAAGTATGATTTTAAATCAACAGGCACCTCCGATGTTATAACTGCTGTCCCATTTGTGTGGCTAACCAAAGGAAGACAGTTTATGGTTCAAGATTCAAAACTTAAACTTGTACAAAATCCACAAACAGCTAAATGGGTAGAAACCTATACTGGACAAGGTATGCCGTTATATTGGCAAGGTGGTTTATATGGTGCACAAAAAGGAGTGGAATTAGTAACAGGTGATGCTACTTCCAAGACTTTGAAAAAAACAGTATTCAAAGATAACGATAATAATGTTACCCAAAGTAATAAACCAATAACACAGTAAATGGTACGGTATGACCGTAACGCATTTGATAAATCACCTGTGAAAATGCGTTACGGTATCATTATTCTTCCGATACATAAAGTAAATTACTGGATATTATTAAAAATATTTCGTGTTAATAGTGCAAGAAAAATGAATCTTATTCATATTATTGCTTGTATATTACTTTATATTGAAATGTTTTTTATATTTTCTTCAGGAGATATAGAACTACTTTATTCATTGAAGTATCATTTAGGTACTTTATTGGTTGAGTTTATTATATTATTAGACATATTTTATTTTCTGCCATACTGGATAGATGATGATATTGCTGATATATGTGAAAGACCAAGTGATTTATTTACGAAAGGTGATGATTTAGCAACAGCAAAACAAGAGAATTATGCCACTAACATTGCCAAGCAATTCGCAAAAAACACAGGTGGCAAAAATACGGAAATTACGCTAAATGTTGCTAATAATTTAGATCTAAAAAACAATACTATCGTATTGACAAGCAAGTCTCAAAAGCCTAAAACAGATGACGAGTAACAAGCGAGGCAATGATGACAAGAGAATTGTAATTAACATAAAAGAAAACTCCTCAAAATGAACAGCCAATTATACAAAGTAATATATAGCAAAACTGCAAGTAGGTTTGTAGTTGTATCGGATATTGCTACTAATAATGGTAAGAATAATGCCAATATTAATAGTAATATTCGTGCTCGTTCATTGGTATTAAATCTCAAAGAAATCG
>JAFZMY010000050.1 GCA_017553165.1 Neisseriaceae bacterium | reverse complement strand
CGATTTCTTTGAGATTTAATACCAATGAACGAGCACGAATATTACTATTAATATTGGCATTATTCTTACCATTATTAGTAGCAATATCCGATACAACTACAAACCTACTTGCAGTTTTGCTATATATTACTTTGTATAATTTGCTGTTCATTTTATGTTATCCACGATGTTTGGTTGATATTCAAAATCTATGTTAAGAAAGTCAATATCGTCACCTAAAATTGCTCTCAACAAAGTTCTTAAACGATGATACCTGTCGTATATGGTTGGTTCTGTTGCTTCGGCAATATTGCTCCTTTTACGACAATTTTTATCTTTTAATGATAAGTTTGTATGTCCAATATTTGGGAAATTAGTAATATCACTAACTATTGTTAATATTGCACTTATGTTGTCATTATTCACTCCTTTACGCAATATTTCTATTAACTCTACTTCTAATAACCAATACTCTTTATCAGACCAAGTATCATTTTCAAGAAGTAATCCTATAAATGAATTATCATCAAACAACTCGCCATATGCTGTGTTTCGTACTAGATGACTCATTGTTTCTTCCTTATATAATCCCATTCATCATATGGATTAAAATCGTCATCATTATATATACTTTCACACAATGACTTAAATCTTCTAAATCTATCTAATTTATCAAAATCTTTGTCATCAGCAGTATATTCCCTGTTGCTAATAGATATTTCTAAATTGCTATTAAAATCAGTAACTTTCAGAAATAGTAATGCAATTTTCTTTTTAAATTCAAGAAAATTATCAACATTATTCTTTTCTTGAAGAACTTCATCTTCAAAATCCCAATATAATTTATCGTCCCAAGATAAATTTTCTTTTAGTTTAACAACAAAAGCGTGTTTCCTTAAATCACAATAACTCATTCTAATCGCCTACTTTCTTGGTTACTTGCTTATCCAAATTTTCCTTGTGAAATATAAAATAATTTATCGTTCCAAAATCCCAAATGTATATCATTATTTAATAATATATATTTTATATTATCACTATCATCATCTAATACATATGGTTTGTCATCAAAATAGATTGAATTATTTTTTAAATATTTGATAATGGTTTCTTTATCTATTATTTCCATATTTAGATTATCTAAATAATTAAAAGTGTTATTTATACTAAAATTGGTTACTACACTTGAATATAAATATATATTCAAAGCACCCCAACCCATAATTGCTTTTTTTTTCTTTTTTTGTGGTTCAAAAAGTGGAGAATTACCAAATATTTGTATTACTTTTTCTTTGGTTATCCCCACTGTTAAACCATTCTCAAACACGCCATTCCGAATGAAATACTTAATATTATCAGCGGTTATTTCTATTGTATTCACATAATTACCCTATTTTTTATTGTTATTCATTCTTTTTATAGCATCTGAAACAAATTTGAATTCCAGTGCTTTTGCATTTCCTTGTTGTTTTGCCATTTCAAACCCTTTTTCTGAATGCTTTAACAAGAAGTTTCTAAATCTTTCACTTTCCAAAGCCTTATTCGCTTGTGATATTGCTGAATTAATTTCTTTGGTAGTGCGTGGTTGCGGAAAAGCAAGCTTGATAATACAACTTATTTAATTTGTTCCCACTTTCCTTTGGAAATATAGATTAATTTATTTTTCAAAAATCCCAATGTTATATCATTAAATGATATACAGTCAGTATCGTCTTTATCTACAAATGAATTATAAGTACTATCAATACGAATCGAATAGTCTTTCAAGTATCTAATGACTGTTTCTTTTTCTATTGTCTCCATATTTAGGTTATCTAAATAATTAAAAGTGTCATTTATACTAAAATCGGTTACTATACTTGAATATAAATATATATTTAAAGCCCCCCAACCCATAATGGCATGGTTTTTCTTTTTTTGTGGTTGAAAATTGGGAGGATTACCAAAGATTTTTATTACTTCTTCTTTGGATATTCCTGTTGTTAACCCGTTTTTAAAAGCACCATTTCGAATGAAATATTTAATATCATCAGTGGTTATTTCCATAATAATCATAATAACCACCTTATTTCTTATTATTATTCATTCTTTTTACTGCGTCTGAAACAAACTTGAATTCAATGGCTTTCGGATTTCCTTCTTGCTTTGCAAGAGTAAAACCTGCTTCTGAATGTTTCAGTAAAAATTTTCTGAATGATTCATTTTCTAACGCCTTATTCGCTTGCGATATGGCTTCATTCACTTCTTTGGTAGTGTATTTTTGCGAAAAAGCAGGTTTAAAAACAATGCCACCGTTATTATCTGGTAATACTCTTAATTCAACTTTGCCAACATTAACATGCACACCTTTCTTTAATAAATCATCTCGAACAAGTTTTTGAGAAGTAACCATTCCTTTCATAAAAGCCGATTGATCACCACCAACCGCCCCAATCTGCGTACTTGGATAAACAGGATTTGCTTTACTTGGCGTTATTGCCGAGTTCATCAATCGAGAATAGGCTGAATTTGGATTAACCAAACCACGCACGCCAGTTAGCAAGGTTAAATCACCAAATGCTTGAAGCCCCAATGTACCCCAATTACCACTTTTTATATTAGTAGCAATCTCACTGTGTTCAATGGCATGTTTAAATTCACCAGGTGCTCCTGCATACAACACAAGATTAATTTGCATATCTTGAATAACAGCGGTTTCACAAGCAGCATTACCATTACACAAAGGCAAAATCTTATTTTCATATGTTGCCGCTACATATTCTTCCCATTTGCTGTCTTCGCCTTGATAGGCAAATCCTTGTTTGTACGATATTTCTTTGTATTTATTATAAGTTGCTGTACACCGTTCAGGACTGCCGTTTTTACCACAATCACGGCTTAAATCTTTGGCAAAATCAGTTTTGTTGTTTTTACCGTAATAACCAAGATAATTATTCTCCACCGCATTAGTTGCCACTGTTCCGCCGATATACGCATTCGCCGAACTATCGCCTAATACGCTGCCTGAAACTGTGCCGACTAATTGAGCAATGGTTGAAACCGTTTGTTTTTCATCGGCGGTTAAATCTTCGGCTTTTTTGTTAAAAAGCGTTTCTGCTGTAACTTTGGCAATATATTCACCACCGCCAGCACTCACCGCACCTGCCAAAGCATTGCCGCCATTTGCCTGTGCCGTTAATGCACCAATAACAGCGTGTGTGGCAAGGTGTTCAAAACTGCCTTCTTTACCTTGTTCTTTGAAATACTGCCCCACTCGATAACTTGCATAAGGTGCAACCGTGCTGGTTGCAATGCCTAAAACGCTATCACTTGGAGCCATTAAACCACCAGCCACCGTATTTAACACCAAGTTTTGCCTGTCAATGCGTTTGACTTGTGCGTCATAATCTTGTTGGCTGATTTCGTTTGTGTCTAACTTGGCTTTTAATTCATCTTTGCGTTTGTTTTGCTTATTGCGGAAATCCTGAACATTACGGCTAAAATCCTGCATCACTTCAACGCCTAAATCAATCTCGTCTTGCACGCTTTGTGCGTCAAACACATTTTTCAGGGTGCCTGAATGGTCGGCGTAGTTGTCGGTGCTAATATCGGTTTTAATTGCTTGAATGGTTTCATCAACCGTTTTGCCTGTTAATTCTTTTTGCTTATCGGCATTGGTAATTGTGATATTAGCGGTGTTAATGCCTGAGTGAGTTACAGACGATTGGCTATCGCTGTCGCTTGCATAGCCGATACCGTTGTGCGATAAGGTGTTTTTATCAGCCACATTCATAATATGGCTATTGGGATTACCGCTATTTCCTGCCACTGTGCCAGATACACCAATACCAAAGCCACTGCCCAAATATTCCGAATGGTTAGCAATATCTTCAAACGAGAGCGTGCCTGTTTCAAAGCGGTTTTTTCCGTTGTTTTCTGCGTTTTGTGTGGAAGTGATGATACCGCCTTTCAAATCGGTGTGATTTTTCACATTGATTTGATAACCGTCATCGCCAGCAAATATGCCTGATTGCTCATTAACAGACGCATAATCGGCGTTGATTTTGCTTTGATTGTAACTTGCCGAACCACTAAAACCATAACCTATGGTTACATCAACAGAACCTTGTTGCTGTTTGCTGTTATAAGTCATAGTGTCTTGCATGCTGTGAATGTTTATATCCGTTGCGTCTATTTTGACACCTTTGCCTAATACTTGTCCGCCTTTGATATTCAAAGTTTTTCCGGCAGTGATATTGGTTTGACCTGTTAAACTTCCAACGTGGCTGTTTTGGTACGTAATGTTATTGCCATTAGCCTTGCCTTTGCCATAATTGCCGCCAATATTGAAACCAAGCGAGCCACCACCTTGCACATCAAACGCAACTCCAACATGTGCACCAACGCTTTCGTTTTTGGCTTTCTCACTCTGCGTATTCGCCGCCGCAAGAATATTCACATCTTTTGCCGCAACTAAATCGGTTAATAGTCTGCCGGAAACATCAGAACCAATAATGTTTATATCGCTTTCTCGTGCAGTGATATTGACTTTCTCGCCTAAAACTTGACTTGCCGCCGCATTTGTTGCAACCGAATTGGACTCTTGGGTATTTTTCTGCTGTCCGTAAGTAATTGAAACCTTAACCGCCGAACCTGCACCTTGCGGATTTTTTCCGCCTTGTGCGGCTTGACCTACGCCCATCATTTTGCTTGCGTCTTTGGCAACAGTGTAAGCCCCATAACCTGTGTTAAACGCCGCCATTGCATTGACTCGGGCGTTTTTGGATTTGCCCACTTTTTGTGCGGATTGTACGGTTTTTTGGGCTAAATCGGTGATGGGCGAAGATAGGGATACGGTTAAACCTTTTTGTTCAAAGGTTTGTTTGTATTTGTCTTCGTTGCGGTTTTTTGCGGCTTTGATATCGACTTGGCTGCCTGAAATGGTGGTTTTGCCATTTGCACTGGAAACAGTAGAGCCGACTTGGCTGTAATTTTTACCTGCATAAATTGTGGTATCGCCATTTAAACTGCCCACCATTGAACCGCTGTGAATAAGCGCCGCATTGTCGTTTTCGGTTTTGGTTTTTTGTTGCCCAATGGTAAAGCCTATGCCGCCAGTGCCTAATAAACCTGATTTTTTAACTTTGCGTTCTTCTTCTATGTTGTAGAAGTTTTTAGCAGCGTTGATTTTGACATCGCCATTTTCTGAATAAACCACCGTGCCACTGTCTGATACCGCATTAGTTCCTGTTAAATCAATATCTTTGGCAGATTGAATTAATACTTTATTGCCAGTGATATTGCTATTAACCGCCAAATCATCATTTCTTTGAATTTGATAATTAGTCGTTTTAGAAGAAAGAAGTCCTTTTGATTTAGTTTTATAAGCCTCATCTAAATAAATAGTTTTGCGACCTTCTTTTATATTTACTCCATCTTTACCATAAAGTATAGTAGTGCCGTTTTCGCTATTGATATTAACAGCACTGCCATTTAATTTACCTTTGCTTGCAATAATTTGTATATCGCCAATTCCATTGATATTAGTGCCGTTTTCTGTTGTACTTTCAACTATGCGGTGGTTTTTATCAGTGGCTTCGCCAAACTTTTCTTTATGTGATGTTGTAATTGTGCCTAAATCAATTTCACCACCCTTTATTAAAGTTCTACCTCCTATGGAATTATTTTGTATATTAGCCGCTTTGGTAGTAAGTTTATTTTCAGCATTAAGATAAATTATGCCATTGTTATTATTACCAGTAATTTCTAATTTACCAACTTTATTAATAATAGTTGTGCCATTTTGATTGGTATTAGTAGTTGAAGTTATACCAATTTCTTTACCATTCATTACAATTGCAGAATCTGCAATTACTTTACCACCATTAATATTAATCTTATCTGCATTAGCTTGTACTATATTACCTTTTAGTCTGCCGGAATTGTCAATTTGCTTACCGTCAAGATTCATTGTTTGACGTGTTTGGATTGTGCCACTATTGGTAAGTGTGTCAAGATTGCTTAAATTTATATCATTAGCAAAGATAATTGAACCTGTGTATTTTCTGTTG
>JAFZMY010000005.1 GCA_017553165.1 Neisseriaceae bacterium | reverse complement strand
TATTGCGGCTTGACGGCACATCACGCCATTGGCACATCAGGCGTTTTAACCTTTCCAGTGGCTGTGGCAGGAGCGGTTACAAACTTGTCCGCAGGCTTACACATTCAAAACACCATTCCACACACCATAGGCTTTGTTTATGTACCAGGCTTAATTGTGCTGTCCCTTTGCACCGCCCTATTCGTGCCATTAGGCTCTTGGGCAAAAACCAAACTCTCCCAAACCACACTCAAACGCCTATTCGGCGGTATGAATATTACCATTGCCATTTTAATGACCATTAAATTGTTTAATATATAATTTCAGGCAGCCTGAAAGCAATGAGCAATGAGCAATTAGCAATGAGAAATTTTCAGGCTGCCTGAAAAAAGGAAATAACAATGAACAAAGAAATGCAATTTTTAATCTACAACGCCGCTGATGAGCAATTATCGGTGAATGCGGTAATTAAAGACGAAACCATTTGGCTGACGCAAAAGGCAATGGCAGAGTTGTTTGGCTGTTCCGCTGACAATATTTCTTTGCATTTGAAAAATATTTTTAATGACGGCGAATTGCATAAAAATGCAACTACCGAGAAAATCTCGACAGTTCAAAAAGAAGGCAACAGAAGCGTTCAGCGAGCAATCGAATTTTACAACCTTGATGCCATTATTTCCGTAGGTTATCGGGTTAATTCCAAGCGAGCCACTAAATTTAGGCAATGGGCAACAAACATTCTAAAAGAATATATGACCAAAGGTTTTATTGTGGATAGCGAACGCTTAAAACAGGGGGAAACGGCTTTTGGCAAAGATTATTTTCGCGAATTGTTAGAAACTGTTCGCTCCATTCGAGCGAGCGAACGCCGCATTTGGCAACAAATTACCGATATTTTTGCCGAATGTTCCACAGATTACGACAATCAAGACCCGATTTGCCAAGCATTTTATGCCGAAGTGCAGAATAAATTTCACTACGCTATAACAGGCAAAACCGCCGCCGAAATTGTTTTTGACAAAGCAGACCATAATGCAGACTATATGGGCTTGACCTCGTGGAAAAACGCCCCTGACGGACGCATATTGTCGTCTGATGTTACGATTGCCAAAAATTATCTTTCTGAAAAGGAAATCAAACAGTTAGAAAGAACCGTGAGCGGATATTTTGATTATATTGAAGATTTAATCGAGCGAGAAAACGCTTTTACGATGAGCGATTTTGCCCAAAGCATTAACGAATTTTTATCATTCCGCCGCTATGATATACTTAAAGATAAAGGCAAAATTTCTGCCAAACAAGCCCAAGAAAAAGCCAAACAAGAATACGCTATTTTTAATAAAACCCAAAAAATTCATTCCGATTTTGATAAAAAAATTAAAGAAATATCAACAAGTTCAGGCAGCCTGAAAAAAGGAAAAGAACAGGAGTAATTAAAATGAAAAATCATGCTTTATTGATTGATGTAGATAGCGTTAGACATTCATTTGCCATATTAAAAGCGATTGTTGAAAAATATCAAAAATGTAAAATTTTTTATTTAGGTTTTTCTCCGTCCGTATTTGATTATGACTGGAACAAAGCAACGGGAAACAAACCTAAATATCAAGAATTTGACCCTAAAACAGACGCAGAAGCAGTTGCTGAAATGCTTGATGAATATATGGGTAGTATCGAAATTGAAATTGATGATAAAGACACCAGCGAAAAAGAACGCCAAGAATTGCAAAAATTACATAAAGAAATCAACAGATTAAAACAAAAAATCGGTATTATCAATAGCGAATATATTAAATTTCCAAAACGATTAGCGATTGAAATATTTGAAATCAAACAATTAGATGACCAAGCACTTATTTTATTATGGTTTGTGGCAATAATGGTTTTTTGGAATGTAGATTTTTTAATTGCACCATTAAACACACCAGTGGAAAAAGCCATAAAATATTATATTGAAGATTATGAAAATGCAGGCGGAAATTCTGAAAATGCCAGTTATCACGAAGCAGGCTTAATGTGGAAAAAAGATTATATTCAAGCAATCAATACGCTCACTGATGATTTAGAATTTGCCTATTTAACCCATTTGTGGGGCGAATGTAATCACACAGCATTATTTTATTGTGCCGATAAAGAAATATTTGAATACATTAAAAACTTGCCTGAAAACAATCAGTTACTGTTTAATCGTCCTTATGATTATTACTATAAACCTGTGGTTGATTATAGCGATGAAATTTTATTAGACGCTTGCCCTTGCGATGGGGTTTATATTGGTTCTTATAGCAAACAATAACTTTAAGACTGCCGGAAAATAGATACTGTCATTGCGAGCCTTGCCGTAAGCAAGGCGTGGCAATCCCACTTATCAATTAGATCGATTAACTTTCAGGCTGCCTGAAAATAACAATTTAACAGCACAGGGTTTCAAAGTTGCCCACCTGACCTTGCTCCGTGTTCTTCTAATAATTGTCGCATTAAGCGGGACGATTGTGGTAAGTAGTCAAGCACGGTTTTGCCGTTTTTGTCTTTGGCATTCACATCTGCCCCTGCGTTAATCAACAGGCGTGCGACTTTAAGGTAGTTGTCGTTATCACAATGACCATCACGGCGACACATTAGCCACATTAACGGTGTTCTTTTATGCAAAGGTTTGCCTTGATAAGTATCAACCACATTCGCATTTGCCCCAGCGTCAAGCAATAACTGCACATTTTTCGCTATGCAACCGTCATGTGCGAATGTTCCAAAAATGGCTTTAATTATCGGTGGGTGATTTCTCCCTAAATTTGGGTCAATACCGTAATCTAACAACATTTTAATCATCTCATGATTATCAGGGTGGTTTAATGCTGTAGCCAAAGCAGTGCCGAATATATCAATGATATTCGGATTTGCTTTATATTCCGAGAGCAGCATTTCGACAATTTCTATTTCACCTATATCTACGGCAGCAATCAATACTTTTGCTTTATCTACATCTGCACCATTATCCAACAAAAGTCGCATCATTTCGATACTGCGATAAACAGCAGTTGCAAGTGGATAATCGCCTGTAATCATTCTATCTTTTGCATTAACATTAGCACCGTGTTCAATCAAAAGTCGAGCCGCTTCCAAATTATTGCATTCTACGGCAGTATGTAAAGGCATTTTGTTGTCATATATATCTTTTTTGAAAACCGCATTCACATTTGCCCCTGCTTCAAGCAAGCGTTTTACTTCCTTGTTATCGCCTTGTCTGATTGCATTAAAAAGTTGCTCATCAATTTCGGATAAAACCGTGCGGGCTTCTTCGGAAATTTTGGGAAATTGATAGTCTAATTTTTCATCAATCAAAGCATTTAAGCGTTGCATAAATGCTTCGCTTCTTGGCATGGTGTCGTCTATTTGATTGTCGTTGTGTTCGGAAAACAGCACCTTAAAATCTGCGGTTTTGGGAATGGCTTTGAATGTGTCCGTTTGGCAAAAGAGAAGTAATAATTCTTCAAAAAAGTTCATTACTTCTTGCTCAAACTGCTCAACGCCATTTTCAGGGTCTAATTCTTCGGCTTTGTCCGACATTGCTAAACATTTATCGCCATTGCCAAAAATATAATAGGCTTTGCTTTGTGTGGTGTAATTCCAGTCGCCGATACCATATCGCATGGAAAGATACATTTCGCCCTGCTTGTCATCATAAAGAGCGGCTTCTTCTGGTTCATCGCTATCTTTTTTATAAGATTTAATCAGGCTCGCTAACGCCTTTTCCGTATTAAACGCCCATAAAATTTCGCCCACTTCCTTGTTGCAATCAAAAGCAAAAGCATAAAACTCTTTGCTGCTGTGCTTTTTCAAAAATCGCTCAATGTCTTTAACGATTTTTTGCAGGATTTTGTCCAAGCGTTCTTGTTTTTTATCAATGAGTTCGGTCATAAGTTGTTCCTTTCAATGTTTTTCATGGTGATTGAAAATAAGGTTTGTTTTAGTAATGAATAAAATAAATAAAAACAAATTTAAACAAAAACTGCGAAAGATATTTTACGTTATCAATTTATTATCTAATTTTAATAATAAATTACAATCAATATCCCAATCCCAAACACCTTGATTAGTATGAGATTTTAATCCACGTAAAAATAAATAACGCACATGTAATACTTTTGGAAAAACTCCTCTCATCGACAAATAACGTCTAACTGCCAAAGCATAAATTAAAGCTTGAATAACATAATGATGATGTGCGACAGCAAAATCCATAGCTTCACGAGTATAATCATCATCACTATTTCCTAATTTATTAGACTTATAATCAATTAAATAAAATTCACCATCACGTCCTCGTGCTAACATATCAATAAATCCATCAAAAAAACCCTGAACAATATTTTCAGTAACATTATTAAGAGAATCTATAATACTTTCCGGCAGACTATCTGCAAAATATTCTAAAATTAAATTAGAATCAAATTTAATTTGATTAAGTAAAAAATGACACTCACTTAAACGCTCTTTACGCGGAATTTCTGATAACATAATGCCATTTTTATTAAGCAATGCAAAACGAGTAGCATCACATATCTCTTGTAAAACAGATACCCATTTTTTATCAAATTGATAATACTCAAGCTGTTGACACAACATTTGACTTTGCTCCGATGCAGAACGCATAAAATCAAAATTTTCTAACACATTATGCCAACAATCACCTGTTCGAGTACCACCTGGAAAAGTATGTCTATCTTCATCAATAACATTTTGAGTATGATTCATACTTTCAACAAAATCAATGCGTGAAAACTCTTCGTATAATTCATTATCGTTACGAGTTTGACGACGTAACCAAGAACTATAACTGGCAAAATAACGACCATATAAAATATTATCTGCCAATAATTTTTTATAAACATAATCATAATGAATAAAATTATTACTAATAGTTCTATCATCATCTTGAATTATATCTTCGCGTAATTCAACACAATGACCAAGTTTTTTATTATCACGCCATTGTTTCCATAATTCCCAAGAAGTACAATTTTCCTTTTGATTTTCAGATAAATTTTCAGATAAAAGATAATGTAACGGATTTTTACTACTATATTTACTATCATTATCACATAAAATTAACGCATCTTTTGCACGAGTTAGTGCTACATATAATAAACGTAAATCTTCAGAAAACAACTCATTTTCAATAAGATTATTATCGTCATTATTTATATGATGTTTTCCTATTAATAGAGATGTCTCATTGTTTTTTACTAATAACATATTTTCTTTATTATTAATTTTAATATCACTCATACACAAAAAAGGACAATATACTATTTGATATTGTAAACCTTTAGATTTATGTATAGTAACAATACTAATTAAATCAGCATCACTTTCTAAACGCAATTCTTCTTCATCTTTTTCTTTATATCGTTTTGCATAGCTAATATTACTATCTAACCAATATAATAGAGCATATTCACTTAAACATTCACTTTCAGCATCAGATAATAATTCTAATATTTGATAAATATTACTTAATTCTCTTTCAGCACAATTGGCAATCAAATTATTTTCAACTTTATAATAATTATTAAAATATTGATACGCACTGAAAATACCATTTCTACACCAAATCTCTCTTAATTTTATTGCAAAATCTATATCATTTCCTCTATTAATTATAGTGTTTTCTTTAATATCAATAAAACTATGTTGGAACAAATGACTACTTAATACAAAAGACCATAATCCATATTCACCATAAGGATTTAACCAAAACTTCATCAAAGATAATAATAACACAGCTTCAGTAGAAACAAATATTGATTGCTTTTGTACACAAACACTATCTATACCATATTTTTTTAGATACTGTTGCATTAATTTAGCTTCATCATTCTTACGTACTAAAATAGCAATTTCTTTTGAAATTAATTTTTGCTGATTTTTCATTAATAATGAAATATGACGTGCACAACATGTGGCTGCCAATTTTTTATCGTCATTTTCACCATTATTTTCTTTTAAAAGTTTGAAAACAGTCAATGCTGGCAACTGACAATTTAAATTACTTTGTTCACGTTTATATTTAACATTTTTATACAAAATAGGTATAGAATAGATAGATGAATCTTTTACAAACGGATTTTTACGTGAAAACAAAGCATTAAACACTTCTACCAATCCTTTATGGCTACGATAATTAGTTGTCAAATGATAAACATTATCACCAGCATCTTCCACCGCTTTCATATAAGTATAAATATCTGCCCCACGAAAACTATAAATAGCTTGTTTAGGATCTCCTACCAAATAAACACTTGTTTCACCATTTCCCACAAAAATATTCTTGAAAATACCATATTGTATCTCATCAGTATCCTGAAATTCATCAACCAATAGTACTGCATATTTATTAATTAATCGTTTTTTTAAATCATTACGATGATAATAAACATCTAATAACAAATCATCATATGTTCGAGCATAACTATGCTTTTTATATTCTTTCAAACCATTATTGATATATTCTAATAAATCAAATTTAATTTTCAATACTAAATCATCATTATGTTTATTAATATTATATAACAAATTAATAAATAATAATCCATCATGAAATTCATCAAATTCTATTTCTCTTAATTTATCCAAATAACCAAAAAATTTACTATCTTTAAATACAAAAACATTATTTTCCAAATAATTAGATAATTGCTCAAAAAAAACAATATAGGTTTTACTGTTAAATCTCTTTTTGTTCAATTTATCATAAATACGCCAAAATTTATCCTCAATATAAAACATACCTTGATTATTAATACGCTCTTTCCATAATAAATATGTATCATTATCTTTTAGATATTTATTCACTTTATCAACTAACACTTGGTCTGCCGGAAGATAATTAATCATTGATATTATTTGCTGGTATTCATCATACCATTTTGATACATCAACAAAATTAATAGTACGTTTTTCTAATGATTCACGATTTAAATATTTCATTATATCATTAAAAATTTCATCAGGAGTTAATTTATTTAAAACACATATAAATGAAAGTAATTTATTATTTAATATTACATCACGCCAAAAATCATCACATAATTTTTGTTGCAATATTTGTTGATTATTGTCAATTTCTATCGAAAATGGAACACAGCATAAAAATGCTTCTTCATTTAAGATACTACTACAAAAGCCATGAATAGTATAAATACCAACTCTATCAAATTCTAATAATGCTTTACGTGCCCTTAATTTTATTTCATTATGACTTACCCTTCCATCATTAAATAAATTTTCAAAAAAATTATCACTATCTTTCTGACTTTTATTATTAAATTGTATTACTTTACGTAAACCTGCTCTCAATCTTGTTTTCAATTCTGCGGTAGCAGCAGTAGTATACGTTAAAACAGCAATCTTACTAACATCTATGCAATCCAATACAACTGATTTTACAAATAAATTAGTTATTTGATGAGTTTTTCCTGTTCCGGCAGATGCTTCTATTAGTGCAGTAATTTTATTGGGAATGCTCAACGGTGAAAAATCTTCATTATTATCAAAATCCATAATTTATCTCACTATTTAAGCAAAATAATAACTATTAACAGATTATTCTAAATTATTTGGTTTAAAACTACACATATTTAATTTAAATGACTGATTAAAATTAATTTGTTTACCACGTGCATTATAAAAATCAATATCAACAAAACGAATATGCAATACATGTTTATTAGCAGAAACTTCTGGTAACATATTATGAGATAAATCCGTTTCAATACGCAATAAATGAATATTCTTTTCCAAACCATCACGAGAATAATTACCATTAATTGCTTTGCAATCAATAGAAATACAATTATCTCTTAATATTTTCATTAACAAAGATATAGCATTACCAGTAGGAACTAATGTTGCTATCCAATTTTTCAAATATTCACGACGTTCATTAGCAGATAACTTGCACCAAACATAATAAGATGGCAAATCTAACGGACTTGTTCCACCAGGAATAACTACTCTTTGTTTAATACTCATCAACCAGTTATTTTCACGTATATGATGTCCTAATTTATGTTGAATTTTTTGCAAGTCATCAATACAAGATAATATTGGAATCAATTTATCTAATCTATCAATATATAATTGTTTTTGCCTTTCTAATTCTTTTAATATATCTAATTTAATTTCAGAACGAGATGCACAATCCATTATTTCAAACAATGTTAGTAATGCTAAATGGTGAGAATAATGATCTTCCAACTCCGATGTTCTATAAAAACGTTCAAATAAAGATTCCAAACGTATATAATTACGAATACGCTCTTCAATAGGATATTCAAAAATAATATTATTATCAATTACCGTCATAATGAAAATACCTTAAATAAAACTGATGTAAATCATCTATTTGATACAACAAACTATCAATTGATGTATAATTATCGATAATATCATCTGCAATAGATAATCTTTGCTCACGAGAACTTTGAATAGAAAGTAATGATTTTGCTTCAATATAAGTTAATTTATTTCGATTTTGAATGCGTTCAATTTGTATTTCTTCGCTACAATCAATTAATAATATTCTTTCAATAATTTTTTGAAATTCAACAACCTCTAACAACAACGGCACAACAACAAAACCATAGCATGATTTTATTTCAAGTTGCTGTCTTTTTACTTCTCTTAATATCAATGGGTGCAATAAATACTCTAATATTTTTTTAATGCTACTATCTTGTAAAATTGCACGACGCATCTTATCTCGTTTTAAATTTCCAAAAACATCAATAAAATCACCACCAAACTCCTCTTTTAATAAAGGAATCGCAATGCCATTATTTGAAGTTAAACTATGTGAAATTTCATCTGTATCTATAATTGGAATACCATGTCGTGAAGAAAACAAATTGGCAACTGTGCTCTTACCACTACCAATTCCACCGGTTAAACCAATCCAATGAGTCATATTATGCTTTACCCATTATCCACCATTCAACAAAACGCATTATCGGAGTATTAAATATCAACATAATCCAACCTGCAATTGCTAAACATGGTCCAAATGGCATTGTTTGCCCTTTACGGATGTTTAATATAACGGCAAAAATCAAACCAATCACGGATGCTAATAAAGCAATTATTGGTAAAGAAACTACACCAAACCATGCTCCCAAAGCTGCCAATAGTTTAAAATCACCAAAACCCATTCCCTCTTTACCAGTTAATAATTTAAACAATTGGTATAATAACCACAAACTCATATACCCAATGACTGCACCTAACACTGCATCTGGCAAAGGAGCAAACAATACATTAATATTAAATAACAATCCTAACCACAATAATGGTAATGTAAGTATATCTGGTAGCAATTGTGTTTTAGCATCAATAAATATTATTGGAATTAAAAATAACGTAAACAAAACCGCAGACAAAACATTCCATGTCCAACCAAAATGCCAAAAATCAATTACAAATAAAACACCTGTCAGCAACTCAACAAATGGATAACGCCACGGAATAGGATTACCGCATTGAACACAACATCCTTTTTGTAGTAAAAAACTTAATAATGGTATATTAGACCAAGGTTTAATTTCTTTTTTACATTGTGGACAATGAGAATGAGGATAAGCCAAATTAAACGTTTGCTTATCCTCTTCTGTTTCATCTAACCCAAGCTGGACACGTGCTTGACGATTCCAAGCACGCTCCAACATTATCGGCAAACGATAGATAACTACATTTAAGAAACTACCAAACAATAATCCAAATAATAGAAATCCAATATATAGCAATGGTAAAGAGTAATCCATTAATTAACCAACCACATTACCCAAATTGAACAATGGCAAGTACAATGCAACCAAAATCACACCGACAATACCACCCAATACCACCATAATAATTGGTTCCATCAAAGAAGAAATATTAGCCACTGCTGTATCTACTTCTTCTTCATAATAACCTGCTGCTTTATTCAACATATCATCCAAAGAACCAGATTCTTCACCGATGGATGCCATTTGCATAAACATATTAGGGAATAATTCTGTACCCAACATAGAAGCTGTCAAAGAAATACCCTGTGCAACTTGACCACGAATTTTCTGTGTGGCTTCTTCATAAATCACATTACCTGAAGCACCTGCCACAGAATCTAACGCTTCTACCAAAGGTACACCAGCAGTAAACAAAGTTGCACAAGTACGACCCCAGCGAGCAATAGCTGCCTTCTGAATAATATCACCAAAGATTGGGGCTTTTAACATTGCTCCATCAACACGTTTATGGAAAGATGGAGAAGTTCTGTTAAAGTGCATAAATACAAACACCAAACCAACCAAAATCACTACCAACCACAAACCATTAGGTAAAAACAGCGGTCTTGCCATAAAGAAATCTGAAGTATCCATCAATTTTTGTGTAAGCCATGGCAACTTAGCACCCATTCCTTCATACACAGATTTAAATGATGGTAATACAAACATCATCATTAACACAATCAAACCAACTGCCACCACAATCACCATAGTCGGATATGTTAATGCACTTTTAACTTTTTTCTTGATAGATTCTGTTTTTTCTTTGTAAGTAGCTAACTTATCTAATAAGTCTTCTAACACACCACCTTCTTCACCGGCAGCAACCAAATTACAGAAAAGCTTATCGAAATATTTTGGATGTTTAGCAAAAGCTTTGGACATTGAAGAACCTTGTTCAATATCACCACGAATATCCATTAGCAATTTTGTCATTGATGGGTTGGAATGACCTTTTGCAACAATTTCAAACGCTTGCAATAAAGGTAAACCAGCTTTCATCATAGTTGCCAACTGACGTGCAAATACTGTCACATCGCCTTGTGTAATCTTTTTGGCTCTTGTTTTTTTGATGCGAACAATACTAATGATCTGGATACCCTTTCTCATCAATTTTTCGCGTGCTTCTCTCTCATTACGAGCAACAACATCCCCCTTTACTGCCTGATTGGTGCTTTTACTACGACCTTCGAAAGTAAAGGTATGACCAGATTCTTTCTTCACTTTTGTTTTATCAGTTCCAACTGCCATAATATATTCCTTTTAGTCGTTTGTTTTGGCAACAACTTCTTCCAGAGAAGTAATTCCCTGCATTACCTTTAATAAACCTGCACGGCGTAAATCAACCATACCTTCACGGTAAGCGATGTCTGCCAAATCCACTGCAGTACCGTTTTCCATAATCTTACGCTGAATTGCATCTGTAACTGGCATTAATTCATAAATGCCAGCACGTCCTTTATATCCCTTACCACGACAAGTTTCGCAACCATCAAGTTTTGGTCCATACATATCCCATTTACCAGCCAAATCCTCATCGGTAAAGCCAGCATCTTTTAATGCCTCCACAGGAGGTCGTTTAATCTTTTGTTTGCAATCAGGACACAGACGACGCAACAAACGCTGTGCCATAATTAGATTCACAGAACTTGCAATATTAAACGGAGCAACACCCATATTCAACATACGAGAAAGTGTGGCAGGTGCGTTATTGGTGTGCAAGGTTGAAAACACCATATGACCTGTTTGTGCTGCTTTAATTGCAATATCAGCTGTTTCCAAATCACGAATCTCACCCACCATGATAATATCAGGGTCTTGACGCAAGAATGATTTTAGTGCTGATGCAAAAGTTAAACCTTGTTTATCGTTCACATTTACCTGATTGATACCTGGCAAGTTAATTTCCGCTGGATCTTCTGCGGTAGAAATATTTACATCTGGTTTATTGAGAATATTTAAACATGTATAAAGCGATACAGTTTTACCTGAACCAGTAGGACCTGTTACTAACACCATACCATAAGGACGATGCACTGCATTCAACAGCATTTCTTTTTGATAAGGCTCAAAACCCAATTGATCAATATTCAAGTTAGCTGCAGATGAGTCCAAAATACGCATTACAACTTTTTCACCAAACAATGTTGGCAAAGTACTTACACGAAAATCAATTGCTTTCTTTTTATTGACATTAATCTTCATACGTCCATCTTGTGGAACGCGTTTTTCAGAAATATCTAAACGACTCAACACCTTAATGCGAGATGCAATCTGATCTTTTACTGCTAATGGTGGTTGAACAATTTCACGCAATTGACCATCAATACGAAAACGAATACGTGCAAAAAATTCATAAAACTCAAAATGAATATCAGATGCTCCACCATTAATAGCATCTAATAACGTTTTATGCACGAAGCGTGCCACCGGACCATCTGATTCTGAATCTTCTTCAATAACTTCTTTTTTGGCAGCACCTGCACCAAACAGCTCATCACTATCCAAATCATCAAACATGGAAGTGGAACCTTGACCTACACGGTCTAAAATTGTTGCTAACTGGTCGTCTTGTACAATGACTAATTCAGTTGTAAAACCTGAATTAAACATTAATTTTTGATAAACCGGTAACAAGGTTGGATCTGATACAGCCAAGAACACATTATTGCCACGTTGAAAAATTGGCAATATGTGATAGTCTCTCATTACATTGTCAGAAAGAATTTCAGTCGGCAATGATTCGCTATCGTATGATGCTAAATCAAACAATGGGTAACCGAACAGAGTAGAAACAAACTCTGCCAACTGTTTAGGCGTAACAAGTTTTTCTTCAAACAAAAGTTCCGGCAGTCTTTTATGACCTTCTTCTGCTTTATACTTGTTTTGAATAGCATCTGCTTTGGCTTCATCAATTATTTTATGTTTAACCAAAGCACGTAGCAACCCTGCATTCATCTAAAAAACGTCCTATAACAAAATTCATTCCACATAATCGCACATATTAAAGCACAAAGGTGTAATTTGCCAAATATATCAGATAAGAAAGTTAGATTAACACTATTTATTTCGTTTATTAAAACCACAAGCTACACCAACAAATATAACGCTAACAAGATGATAATACGTGTTTTTTTAACACTCCAGCAGTCTGCCGGAAACGTGTTTAAATTACAACACAATAAAATTCATTGGATACGATAAAACACTTCATCTTCTTTAACGTAACCAAATTCGTAACGAACAACTTCGATTAATGATTCTCCACCTGATGCTAAATCTTCAACTTGTTTGCGTATCGAATTTAATTCTATCTTTTGTGCATTATTGTATTGTTTTTGCTCCTCTACCTGTGCTTTTAATCTTTGCACATTTTTCCAACCACCCTTACCTAACCATAATTGATAATTAAGGGTGGCTGTAATAATTAATAAAAACAATACAATATATTTCATTATCCTATTTTATCCTAATTGATAAAACGCTTTTTTGCCTGGATAGACGGCATTGACACCCAATTCTTCTTCAATGCGAAGTAATTGATTGTATTTAGCAATGCGATCAGATCGCGACAGCGAGCCTGTTTTAATTTGCATACAATTTGTGGCAACGGCTAAATCGGCAATGGTTGAATCTTCGGTTTCCCCCGAACGATGGCTCATCACGCAGGTGTAGCGATTGCGTTTGGCTAAATCCACTGCTTGCAAGGTTTCAGACAGCGTGCCGATTTGATTGACTTTCACTAAAAGTGCATTCGCAATGCCTTTTTCAATGCCTTCTGCCAAGATTTTGGGGTTGGTAACAAATGCGTCATCGCCAACTAATTGCACTTTGCGTCCCAAGCGGTCGGTTAGAAGTTTCCAGCCGTCCCAGTCGTGTTCGCTCATACCGTCTTCGATTGAGATAATCGGGTATTTATCGACTAAATTGGCTAAATAATCAGCAAAACCTGTGCTGTCTAATGCCAAGTTTTCGGCGGATAAGTGGTATTTGCCGTCTTTATAAAATTCGCTTGACGCACAGTCTAATGCTAACAAGACATCTTGTCCTGCGGTGTAACCTGCTTTATCTACGGCTTCCAAAATCAGTTTGATTGCGTCCTCATGTGTGGCTAAATTTGGTGCGAAACCGCCCTCATCGCCCACTGTGGTTGAATAACCTTTGTCGTTACAGATTTTTTTCAAGTTATGAAATACTTCCGCACCGCAACGCAGGGCTTCGCGGAAAGTTGTTGCACCCACAGGCATAATCATAAATTCTTGAATATCCAAAGAATTATTTGCATGAGCACCGCCGTTAATCACATTCATCATCGGCACAGGCAAAGACATCGGT
>JAFZMY010000049.1 GCA_017553165.1 Neisseriaceae bacterium | reverse complement strand
TGTTGCCACTCATTGGGCGTTTCCCAGTAATTTTGCACACTCGTGCCATAATCAAATTCCTTATAAAAATGAAATAAAATTTTGAGAAACGGACTTTATACCATAAAACGGCATATTGTTTCAAGTACATTTTTCATTTTTAACCTTTCAGGTAGCACAAAAAATGACACTGAAACCATGTCCATTTGTTTATGGTATTTACGCTTGTTCAATTACAAAACAGATACCTTGAAATTATTTTTCAATAGATTTTATCAGTTCATCTCGCCATTTTGATAAATCAGCCAAAACGCATTGCTGATGTTCGTTTAAATCGTTGCGTTGCATAACTTCTTCCCAATCTTTTGGGAACAAAGCATCTTGTCGCTCAATCATACGTTTGCGATAGGAACGATATTCATCTCGCTCTCGTGCACTTGCAGTTTGCGGAAAATAACGGCATTTGTAATGAGAAAATAAATTAGGCAAGCGGTTATCGTTAAATTCTTCTGTTTTAATGTTTTTTAATTCTTCTGGATTTTGCCAAGATAAATTTCGAATTTGTTGGCACATAACAACATCACCACCTTGAATAAAGCCTTGATACAGTTGTTCTTCTACTTCTAACTCATGGTCTGCTTGCCACTCTTGATTTAGACATTGAATCATGTTTTGAATAAAAACAGAATTTTCTTGGATTTTTTGCTTGTGATGATAAACCGTTTCGCTATTAAGTCCAATGCGATTCCAACCATCATCTTTGTCTAAAACACTAATCGTAGCCACTGCAGGGGCTCTATTTAATTTGATTTTTTTCAATGGAATTTCTTCTTGGACTTCTTTTTTAGCAGCAATGACATTTTCCATTTCAGAAGGTTTGATGTTCTGCCAAAATTCAGGGGCATGCCGCAAGTTATACACCCATATTTCATTAAAATTATCACCCTGATAAACAGGATATGCCACTGTGGTTTTGGTACATCGTTTATCATAGCGTCCACTACTATATACAAACGCCTGCGGACGACGAAGATTGATAATATTTTGTAATTCTTTTTTATCCCTATTTTTAAGCATGTAACGAAAATATTTAGGATATTTTTGCAAAACCAATTTTGCCAAACCAATAGTAGCAAACACATCGCTTAACGCATCATGTGCGTGCATATGTTCAATATGATTGGCTTGTGCCAATAATTCCAATTTATGAATTTTGCAACCATCTTCATCTAACGCCCAATTCAAACCATCAGGACGCAATGCGGACAACATTCGCATCACATCTAATAAATCCCAGCGAGAACGATTGTCTTGCCAATGCCATTGATAAGGGTCGTAAAAATTCCGCCATAAGGTGAATCGTATGATTTCATCATCGTAACGAATATTGTTGTAACCCACAAAAACCGTATCAGGCAAAGCGATTTCATTGATGAAAAAACGACAAAATTCTAATTCAGTCATGCCATTTTCTTGGGCATCGTATGGAGAAATCCCAGTAACCACCAAAGCCTGTGGTGATGGCAGACAATAATCTGGTAATTGAATACGAATATTGACAGCATCACCAATAAGATTAAGATTTTCATCAGTACGTTGCCCTGCAAACTGCATGATGTGTGCATTGGCTTTATCCAAGCCAGAAGTTTCTAAATCATAAAAAAAGAAATTCATGTCTTTCTCCATAAGAACCAACTGCAAAACTGATAGATGTGAGCATAGTTCTATGCGTAGTAGCACAACAAAACGAAGAAATATGCCACAGATGATAGTCTTGCATTGGGTTGCACAATGAAAATCAAACGCCATTTATAATCATAAGATGTTATTCAAATTTTCAGCCAGTCTGAAAAATAAAATGTAAAAATTTATTCTGTTTTTATAACAACTTTTCCCGTTTTATCAATAAATTGCCATTTAAAATCTGTAAAATTGATAACAGGTGATAAACCTTCACTAAAATTCCAAACCGAATCATATTGCAAAGCAATAACTTCCTTGCCATTTTTATCAACAAAGCCCCATTTTCCGTCTTTTTTAACGGCTGCTAATCCTTCACTAAAATAAAGGTGTGTGTCGTCATATTGCAAAGGCACAACTTCTTTACCTGTTTTATCGACAAAGCCGTGTTTATCACCTTTTTTAACTCGTGCAAATCCTTCGTTAAATCGATAAATATCATCATATTGCAAAGGCACGATTTCTTTACCTGATTTATCAATTGCACCCCATTTATTATTTTTTCTAACTTTGGCTGCTCCATCTTCAAATTTATGAATGATGTCGTATTTCAAAGGCGTAATTTCTTTACCTGTTTTATCTATTAAACCGTATTGATTGTCTTTGGTAACAATGGCTAATTCTTCGGTAAAATACCAAGCAAAATCATATGGTAAAGACAAAACTTCTTTACCTGTTTTATCGATAAACCACTGTTTTTTACCTTTTTTAACCAATGCCAATCCTTCTTTAAAATTACCTGCATAATCATATTGCACAGAAATGACTTCTTTACCTGTTTTATCGATAAATCCGAATTTGTTTTCTTTTTGAACTAATGCTAATCCGTCATTAAATATTCCTATTTCCTTGTAATTATATGGCAACTGAATAATTTCTTTACTTGTATCATCAAGCAAAAACCATTTATCATCTTTTTTGGCTGCGGCTAATCCATCATTAAAATATTGAACAAAATCATATAATTCTTTGCCTGTTTTATCGATATAAATTATTTTACCGTCTTTAACAACTTGGGCAAATCCGCCATTAAAATGTTTAGCAGAATTATATTGAAAGTCAATTACAACTTTCCCTGTTTTATCAATATATCCCCATTTATCCCCTTTTCTAACTTCCGCTAATTCTTCGCTAAAATAAATATAGTTATCATATTGAACAGGAACAACTTCTTTGCCTGTTTTATCAATTAAACCGTGTTTGTTGTCTTTTGTAACATTTGCCAAACCTTCATTATCTTTTTTATTACGAGCAAGTTCGGCATTAAACGAATTAACATGGTCATAGTTTTTCATTGTATATACAGTTTTTTCAGGTAGCGTTTCGCTTTGCACTTGAACGGTGTTTGTGTTGCCTTGCGATTTATCACAAGCAGTTGTACTAAATAAAATAGCAAGACAAAGAAATAAAACAGTTTTTTTCATTTTTTAATACTCCATTTTGAGTTGTTGATTTTCAGGTAACCTGCAAATCATATCTTATTTTTAAAACACTAAATTTTTCTAATGATAAATAACTTTCATCATGGCAGAAATTCTTGCAAAACTGGTAGATATGCGTGCATTTAAAGGCACAAGCAGGACTCTTGCCCAGCAAACCGAGTGATATATTCTAAAAAAATCATTAAAATTCCCAAAAATTACACATAGAAACCCCTGCAAAACTTGGTAGGTAAGGATGCACAGCCTACGACAGAATTATTAATTGTTCCAGTAGTGGTTTCGCAATAGTTTCTGAAAGCATTTGCCAATGTTTAATCATATAGCAATCAAATCAAAGTTTCTGCGAACCGATAGGCGAAGCTAAAAATCTTTACAAAATAACATATTACATTCAACATTTCACTACGTAAAATTCTTCAATGACGAATTTTGCAGGAGTCTCTTCCTATATAAAGATTCATGCACAACTCGTCAATAACAAATTGTGCAAGTGTTTCTTCAAATTAAATAGTCTGCCGGAAAGATATTTAAAAATTTCCGGCAGACTATTATCGTTTAGAATACCATCTTTTAAAACACAGATTAAAACAATTAGAAAGTAACTATGATTTATCCAAAAAAATATGATGTAATCGTTGTCGGCGGCGGTCATGCTGGCACGGAAGCAGCATTAGCAGCGGCACGTAGTGGAGTTAAAACTTTATTGCTAACACATAATATTGAAACTTTTGGACAAATGTCTTGTAACCCATCGATTGGTGGTATTGGCAAAGGGCATTTAGTGCGTGAAGTAGATGCTCTTGGTGGTGCGATGGCTTTGGCTGCCGATATGGGCGGAATTCAATTTCGCCGACTCAATGCTTCCAAAGGTCCTGCGGTACGTGCTACGCGTGCTCAAGCTGATCGCATTCGTTATAAAGCTGCCATTCGTTTTATGTTGGAAAATCAAGAAAATTTAGATTTATTTCAACAACCAGTTGATGATATTCTAATTTCCGGCAGACGTGTAATTGGGGTTAAAACAGCTATGGGATTAGAATTTCATAGCAAAACTGTTGTTTTGACTGCCGGAACATTTTTATCTGGAAAAATTCATATTGGTTTAGAAAATTACGCCGGTGGTCGTGCAGGTGATGCCGCTGCTAATCATTTAGGAGCATGTTTACGTGATTTAGGTTTGCCACAAGGTCGCTTAAAAACTGGCACCCCACCACGAATTGACGGACGCACCATCGATTTTAGTAAATTACAAGAACAAGCAGGAGATACACCTGTACCGGTATTTTCCGTACGTGGCAATGTTGATATGCACCCTAAACAAATATCCTGTTGGATCACGCATACCAATGAAAAAACTCATGAGATTATCCGTTCAGGTTTTGACCGCAGTCCGATGTTTACTGGAAAAATCGAAGGTGTAGGTCCACGCTACTGCCCTTCTATCGAAGATAAAGTTAACCGTTTTTCTCATCGTGATAGTCATCAGATTTTTTTAGAACCAGAGGGTTTAGATACTCATGAATATTATCCGAATGGTATTTCCACCAGTCTGCCATTTGATATTCAATATGCTTTGGTGCGTTCGATGATAGGTTTAGAAAATGCACATATTTTGCGTCCTGGTTATGCGATTGAATACGATTATTTCGACCCACGTGAACTTAAAACTAATTTAGAAACCAAAGCATTAGACGGATTATTCTTTGCCGGACAAATCAATGGCACTACTGGTTACGAAGAAGCAGCTGCACAAGGATTATTAGCCGGCATCAATGCAAGTCTTAACGCACAAGACAAAGACGCATGGACTCCAACTCGCTCACAAGCTTATTTAGGTGTGATGATGGACGATTTGCTAACACGTGGCATTACCGAACCATATCGTATGTTTACCAGTCGTGCCGAATATCGTTTGCAATTGCGAGAAGATAACGCTGATTTTCGCCTAACTGCAATGGGGCATGATTTAGGCATAGTTGGAGAAGAACAGTGGCGTACATTTAATGAAAAACAAGAAGCAGTAGAACGCGAAAGCCAACGCTTGAAAGACACTTGGGTAACTCCACAAAAACTGCCGGAAAGCGAACAACTACGCGTTTTAGGTAAAACCATCGAGCATGAATATTCATTAGATGAACTATTACGCCGTCCTAATGTTACCTACAATGATTTAATCAGCTTGCCAAACTGTGCCCCACCATCATCATTAACAGATGAAGCGGCAGAACAAGTAGAAATCTTGGCAAAATATCGCGGTTATATAGATAAACAAAACGAAGAAATCGAACGCTTACAAGGCTTGGACGATATGAAATTGCCAGATAATTTAGATTACACCACCTTGCGTGGCTTATCTGCCGAAGTGCAACAACGCTTAAACAAATACCGTCCAGAATCGGTAGGACAAGCATCTCGCATGTCTGGCATCACTCCTGCGGCTGTGTCTTTATTGGCAGTTTATGTTAAACGTGGTTTTGACACAGATAATTTTAAGCGAGGGTAAAAAGTGTTTAAAAAGTCTGCCGGAAAAGATAAAACAATACTTTCCGGCAGACTTTTTTATTTATTTCCACAAACTTTACAATCAGGATTTTTAGCAAGAGTAATTGTTTTACAATTATTTGTTTTTGCATTAAATATTTGCATTTTACCGTGCAAATTAGGCAAACCCAACAATATTTTGAGTGTTTCATTGGCTTGCATTGTACCGATAATTCCCACTAATGGTGCAAACACACCAAACAAAGCACAATTTTCACCAACATCAGCTATATCAGGGAAAACACAGGCATAGCAAGGAGTTTCTTGTTGCCTAAAATCAAAAACTGCAATCTGTCCTAAAAAACCACTCACAGCACCAGACACCAAAGGTTTTTTAGCATTACATGCAGCACTATTAATAGCATATCTTGTGGGAAAGTTATCAGTACAATCCAAAATAATATCAACATGTTGAGCAATTTCTAATAACTCTTTTTCCCCTACTCTTTTGCTAATTGCCTCAATTTCACATGTAGCATAATGACGTTGCAAAAAATTAGTAGCCACATCAACTTTCCGGCAGTCTATATCATGTTCACTATATAAAATCTGTCTTTGTAAATTTGATAACTCAATAATATCATTATCTACTGCAATAATTTTTCCTATACCAGAAGCACATAGATATGGTAAAACAGCACACCCCAAACCACCACAACCAATAACAGCAAGTCTTGTATTTGCAAGTTTTTCTTGCCCGTCTATGCCAATATCATCTAATAAAATATGACGTGAATAACGCAACAATTGATTATCATTCATTTTTTAAGCCACACCAATATTTTTTCTGAATGTCTAATATATTCAAGTTACTTATTTTATTTTCTTTTTTCAAAGAATACATCATATCCACAATATCTTGCATATTCTCATCAATATCAGATAATTTTAATTCCTTATCATTTTGTATTCTTTCTAATAAAGAACGCAATCTTTTCCAAAAACGATAATTAGGATTTTTATATTTAACCATAAAACCATTTGCATCTTCAAAAACCAATCCCTCGTCCCAATCCTTACTATTTGGATTAAGAGTCTTATCTAAATCTTTTTTGAAAGCATATAATTCTTCCCATGAATTAAACTTATAAGATAATTTTTTGCATTCCAAACAAAATTGTTTAGCAATTTCTTGCAATTTTTCATAAGAAACTTTATCAAACACAAAATCATTTCTAACAATATCCAATAAATATAAATGGTTATTCTCATATTTAACAATATGAGGATCATTCTCAATATTTATACACTCAAAGACAAATGTTACATTTTCTTTTTGACAAAATTGAATGATTTTACTTTTCACTTCATCACTTAAATTATCTAATGCCAAACGAATATAGTCGACATATTCTCCTGCTATAGTAGACTTACTACATACCAACAATTCCTCATTAAAATGAGAAACCATTGCCAAAAAACCATTTTCCTTTTTATATGCAGCAACAGGAAAAACAAGTTTTTTTGCTAATGTTCTATCTTTTGTTTCAGGCATTTCGTCCCAGTTGAAAAATTTATTATAACTGCGACAAACAACCTTATCATTATGAACAAATAAACCACGTGCGGTACAAGTTAAATCATTCCATTCATTTTTATAGAATGCAGTACGTGTAAAATTATAAGATACAATACCATTATCAAAACATTTTTTTTGAATTAACTTGCTGGCATTTAATTGTTGCAAAAGTTCATTTTCAGTTTTTGGTAATATATTATTTTTATTATTAGACAATACTTCTCTAATACGTGGTAAATTTTTATCGTAAATTGGATTATGATATTCTTTTATAGTTTCACAAGCAATACCATTTTGTTTAGTAATTTCCAAAATACGCAAATCACTCCCAAATTCAACTTCACTACATAAATTATAACAACGTTCTCTCGCCTTTGCAGGTATATTAGCAATATTACGATGACCGTGAATTAACACTGCATTATTTAGAGTATTTTTCTCCCAAGCATTGTATAAATCTTCGGTATCTTCATAAGCACCAACACCGTGAATATATTGAAAACTATTCACGAATAAATGAGGTAATCGTCCAATACCGCCATGCGAAATAAAATATTCTTTATCACCAAAGGCAATATATGCCATTTGCCCTAATGAACGACAAAACATTCGTAAATCTTTTTTATGAAATTTTTCTAATTGTGGTGCTGTTTTTTCTTTAAATGTACGACTTCTAATTTTATCCAATGATTGTACTGTATTTTCTGCATACAAACGCAACCATTTTTCATGATTTCCTTCTAAACACAAAACATTTTTTTTATCGTAAATGGACAATAATAATTCAAATGTTTCTTCGTGCTGAATACCTCTATCTACATAATCTCCACAAAAAATATAAGCAGTATTATCATTAAATGGATTATCTTGGAAATACTCATTTAATGGAGAAAAACAACCATGAATATCACCAAACACAACCACTTTTTCATAATGGTTATAATCAAAAATAAGAGATTTATTAATTTGTTCTACTGCATCAGCAGGACTTAATATAGGATACACCGCACTATTGTTAGCGTTCATAGTTAATACACGGTGCATTTTTATAATAACTTCTTCTGGAACACGTTTATATTCTTCACGTTCCTTATTGCGTTGTAATGCTGTTTCTAATGATACATCACTAAAATCCACAATAAAAGGACGATAACGATATTCGTTAATTAATTTTTTATATTCTTTTAATGACGATTCACGATAGTGAGTAGCATCAACAATAATAAATTCACCTCTTGCCATTCTTTCTTCTAATAAGGATAATAGTTGATGCCATACTCTTTTGTCATGATTTTGCGAAATAGAAAATTGCCCATCATTATTTAAAATTGGTGCAGCATATAATAAACGTATTTCATCAGCACAAATAGTATATGGAGTTAATTTATGTTGTTGTAACCAAAAACTTTTACCAGACGCAGGAATACCACGTAAAAAATAAATTATACGCACAATTTTAATCCAACTAAATAACGTAAATAGCCACTTATATTTAAATAAATAAAGCGACTATTTTTTTACAAACACTGCCGGAAACTATTTTATAACATACGCAAACGCATGTTTTTTGCCGTTTTCGTCTTCTTCTAAATAGACACCTTGAATTTCAGGCTCAAAACCAGGTAACTGGTTAATACCTTCTTCTAATGCCAAGAAGTAATCCAAAACCGCACCGCCCCATATTTCACCGGGTACAATACACAGCACACCAGGTGGATAGGGCAACGCGCCTTCGGCGGCGATTCTGCCTTTGATTTCGGATAACGGCACGAGTTCAATTTGATTGCGGATAAAGGCGTTGTGTGCGTCTGACGCACTCATTGCAATGCGTGGAAAATGTTGTTTTTGGAACATTTGCCGTTGCAGTTTATTTAAATTGTGCGAGCGATAAAAATCGTGCATTTTTTGACACAGGTCTTTAATTCGCATTTTGGCGTATTGTGGGCGTGCTTTCACCAAAGACGGCAGCATACTCGACACCAAACTGTTTGCTTCTATATGCTCTTCAAAGCGTGCGATTGTGGCGACAAGGTGTTGAAATTTCGCCATATTTTCCGCTGGTGTCAATAAGAATAAAATCGAATTTAAATCTGCTTTTTCAGGAATCACCAAGCGTTCTCGCAGGTAATGAGCCAAAATCGCCGCAGGAATGCCAAAATCTTCGTATTCGCCTGTTTCAATATCAATACCGGGTGTGGTGAGCAGTAATTTACACGGATCAACAAAATACTGCTCCGCTTTATATTCGGCAAAATCGTGCCATTTTGCCCCCTCTTCAAAGCGGAAAAATCGCACATCGTCCGCCATTTCTTCGCTGTCATAATCTTGCCACAATTTGCCGTCAATTTTAGGCGGCACAAAGGGTTTAATCATTTTGCAGGCTTTTAACAACATTTTGCGTGCTTCAATGCCGTTAATCACGCACTCACGCCACATCATACGCCCTGCTTTACCCTCGTGCATTTTGGCATTCACATCAAGGGACGCGAAAATCGGATAAAACGGACTGGTTGAGCCGTGCATCATAAACGCATTGTTAAAGCGTTTGTGGTTGCAATAGCGTTGTTGCGAGTGTATGTGATTGTCTTTTTTATGAATTTGGGACGCTTGCGAAAAACCAGCCTGCTGTTTATGCACCGATTGCGTAACAATAATACCAGGGTCATTTTCGTTTAAATCTAACAACAAGGGCGAGCAATCGCTCATCATCGGAATAAATTGTTCGTAACCCACCCAAGCCGAATCGAACAGAATGTAATCGCATAAATGTCCTATTTTATCAACCACTTGGCGAGCGTTGTAAATGGTGCCGTCATAAGTACCTAATTGAATCACCGCCAAACGAAATGGGCGTTTTTCATTTGCTTTTTCAGGAGCAACTTTGGCAATTTCGCCACGAATATAATCTTCTTCAAACGAAGCCGAAGTAATGCCGCCGATAAAGCCATACGCATTGCGAGAAGTTTCTAAATAAACAGGTTTTGCACCGCTTAATAACAAGGCTCCCTGATGAACCGATTTATGATTATTGCGGTCAAACAAAACCAAATCGTCTTTGGCAGCCAAAGCACCAATCGCGATTTTATTTGCCGCCGAAGTGCCGCCTAATACAAAATAAGTTTTGTCGGCGTTATACACTTTCGCCGC
>JAFZMY010000048.1 GCA_017553165.1 Neisseriaceae bacterium | reverse complement strand
CAGGTTGCCTGAAAAAAATTGCTGTCATTGCGAGCATAGCCAAAGGCTATGCGTGGCAATCTCCCTAAAAAAGATACTGTCATTGCGTGGCAATTTTCCAGCGTAAGAAGAACGGATTTGTTCAACATTCATGGAAAAAATAATTTAAATATAAAATAGTTGGGTTTTACGGCAATAATCATTCTGTGCGTTCTCCGTAATCAGGAGATTGCCACGCCGTTATTTCATAACGGCTCGCAATGACAGGATTTTTTTTTGCATTGCCGTTTTTCGGATAGGTTTGTTTTTCATAGTTATTAGATTGCCACGCCTTGCCGTTGGCAAGTCTCGCAATGACACTTGATTTTTAATTTTCGGAGTAATTGGTCAAAAATAGCACCTTTTTTGTCCTTAATGTTTTTTTTGTATAGAATACTTGGCTGTTTTTAGTAACTAATTGGTAAATCATGTTGATTCGTTTGATTGAAGGTTTGTTTGTATTTTGGTGTACTATTTTGATGTTGCGTTTGTTTTTACAACACGGTGGCATGCATATTTCGCATCCCTTGGCTAATCTATGTGCATCTGCAACTAATTTTGCAGTACGTCCCGCACGTAAGTTGATTCCTCCGGTTAAGGGTTGGGATATGGCTTTGGTGGTGGTGGCTTTTGTATGTTTGTTGTTGATTGAGTTGGGAATTTCTTTGTATATATTTTTCTCCAATAATTTACCATTTAATGCCATTTCTGTTTTGTTTGCAGTGGGACATGCTTTGCTTTTGTTATCGGTGTGTGCTGCTTATGCTTTGATTGCGTGTTTGGTGATTCAGATGGTATTGAGTTTTTCTGACCCATATAATCCTTTAATGCTAACGGTTAATCGAGTTTTGTATCCTTTGACTCGTCCTTTTCGTTTTTTGAGAATAGGGCAGTTTGATTTTTCCGGCAGTGTGGTTTTTCTTGCGTTATGGTTGTGGGTTGGGGCAGTTGTGCCGTATTTGCGGTATTTTTTGCAGTAAAGTGAATTTTAATGGAATGTTTCCGGCAGACTCTTGTCTAATTAGACTCGTTAAGGAGAACATTATGAAAAGTTACGTGATTTCTATTGTTTTGATTGCAACATTCATATTGTCTGCTTGTGCAATTACACCAGAACAACGTGCGGCACGTGAAGAAGCACAAAGGCGTGCTGCACGAGCTTTAGAAATTAATTTAGCAGAACAATGCGACCCAGATGTAGCATCTGTTATGCGTCAGATTGATGAGTTAAAAGATTCATCATCTAATATGCAAGATATGCTTGTGGCAGAAAATAAAAAATTATATGAATTAAACCAACGTTATCAAGAAGAAATTAATAAGCCATTGTTTAAAAATTGTTATCGCATGGCATGGGAAAATTATATTAATCAACGCCGTCTTGAAGCTGCCGAAAGACGTGCGGATTATTATGAAGATAGGATTCATTTTTGGCATTATCATATGCCTCCACCTCCACGTAGATATTACAGACGTTAAAAATGGATATTTTGCTTAATATTGAAAATCTGAATGGCTCTATTCGTGATAAACATCTACTTGATAATATTCAATTAAAATTGCATCAAGGCGAAAAGCTGGCTTTGGTAGGAGAGTCCGGCAGTGGTAAAACCATGTTAGCTCAATCCATTGTTAGGCTTAATCCTGATTTATTGCTTTCCGGCAGACTATTATTCAATGGTGTTGATGTATTATCTTTGTCAAATAAAGATTTACAAAAGATTCGTGGCAGGGATATTGGTATGATTTTTCAAGAGCCGATGAGTGCCTTGAATCCGGTACATCGTGTTGGCAAACAAATTAGCGAGGTGATGACTTGGCATTTAGGGTTTGATGCCAAAACAGCATGGCTTCGAGCAACTGAATTATTAGAACAAACTGGTATTACAGATGCTACTCAAAAAATGAACGCTTATCCATTTCAACTATCTGGTGGGCAACGCCAACGTGTGATGATTGCTATGGCTATTGCGGCAAAGCCTAAATTACTAATTGCAGATGAACCTACTACCGCATTAGATGTGGCAACGCAAAAGCAAATTATGACTTTGCTTTCTGATTTGCAAGAAAAAAGCGGTATGAGCATTTTATATATTTCTCATGATTTGCGAGTGGTGAAAAATTTTGCCGATACAGTTGCTGTTATGAAAAGTGGTCAGATTGTAGAAAATAATGATGCTAATCTGATTTTTAATAATCCAAGTCATGCGTATACCAAACAATTGCTTGATGCAGCTACTCCCAATCATCGTGATGAAAATCTACCACAAACGCCGGTAATTCTGGAAGCTTCCAATATCAATGTGAATGTTAAACAGAAAAGTGGCTGGTTTACTCATCAAGATATTCCTTTATTAAATTTGCCTAATTTGGTTCTGCATGAGGGTGAAACTTTGGGAGTGATTGGCGAATCTGGTAGTGGCAAAAGTACATTAGCTAAAAGTTTATTAAAGTTAATAGATTTTTCCGGCAGACTTAATGTTAATAATAATCAATGGGATAAATTAGATAATAAACAATTAATTAAGTACCGCAGTGATATTCAAATTGTTTTTCAAGACCCATTTGCAGCCCTCAATCCTCGCATGACAATTGAAGAAATTGTTGGAGAGTCTTTGAGTATTTTGCATAAATATCTTGATAAAAATGAGTATAGGAAAAGAGTTTTTGAAGCATTATGCGAAGTTGGCTTGTCTGATGAAAATATGATGAAACGTTATCCGCATGAGTTTTCAGGAGGACAAAGGCAAAGAATAGCCATTGCACGTGCGATGATTTCTCGTCCTAAAATCTTGGTATTAGATGAACCAACTTCTGCTTTAGACGTTTGCTTGCAAAAACAATTGCTTGAATTATTGAAGGATATACAAATCAAACATCGTTTAGGAATGATTTTTATCAGTCATGATTTAGATGTAGTAGCATCGATTTCGCATCGCATTATGGTCTTGGAAAAAGGCAAGGTAATCGCCGAAGGATTGGCTAATCAGATTATTCAATAAGCTCTCCGGCAGACTACACAAGTCTGCCGGAAAAATTATAAATCAATAAGTTAATTAGTACGAGTATCTAAAATATTGATAATTTTTTTATTACCAATATGTTGGGAAAAATCTTCACTATCAAAAGCAATATCGCCACCATCTTGCAATGATTGATTATTTTGTAAATTGATAAAATCAAATAATTTATTATCAATCAAGTGTGATGGTGCGACATTTTGCATGGAAGAAAAGATACTTTCTATGCGTCCTGGAAAAAGTTTGTTCCATTCTTGCAACATATTCTTGATAGCTTGTCGTTGCAAGTTTTCCTGCGAACCACAAAGATTACATGGAATAATCGGAAACTCCTGCATTTTGGCAAAACGAATTAAATCTTGCTCTTTAACGTATGCTAATGGGCGGATAATAATATGTTCGCCATTGTCTGATAATAATTTAGGTGGCATAGCTTTGAGCTTTCCACCATAAAACATATTCAAAAACAAAGTTTCAATCATATCGTCTCGATGATGTCCCAAGGCAATTTTGGTAGCACCTAACTCTTTGGCAACTCGATATAAAATCCCACGTCGCAAGCGAGAACATAAACCGCAAGTAGTTTTGCCTTCTGGAATCACACGTTTAACAATGCTATAAGTATCTTCTTCGACAATGCGATAATCAATGCCAATACTTTTCAAATAATTAGGTAAAACGTCTGCCGGAAAACCTGGTTGTTTTTGATCCAAATTCACCGCAACTAATGAAAATTTAATCGGTGCAGAAGATTGCAAACGCCTCAAAATATCCAATAGGGCAAAACTATCCTTACCTCCGGAAATGCACACCATCACTAAATCATTGTTTTCAATCATATTAAAATCATTAATTGCCGCACCAACTGCATGACGCAGACGTTTTAGTAATTTATTTTGTTCGTGAATATGTTTTGGTTTTTCAGACATTTTTATTAAGCTTTAATTTGATATAAAACAGATTCTAATTGTAACAAAATAAAGACAAATAGTTAGACACGTTGTAAAATAAAACCCTTGTTTCACTGTAAAAACATAAGGGTTTTAAAATTATGTTTGCTCGAATTGCCAAAAAATATATAAGTACAATGCTATTACCATTAATGTTTGCAACTGTTGCGCAAGCTGATGATTTAATGGATTTAATTGCTAAACATCAACAAAATAATCTGCAACAAGTGGCATATATTCCCCAACAGGCATATCAGGATAATACACAACAAAATTTTGAAGAAGCAGATGATATTGAAGTGTTATTTCAAGATGACCCATTGCTTTTGATGTTGCAAAGTTTGGATTCTGCTATCACTGATGAAGATATTGAAGTTTTCAAATTCAATTATCAAAATAACAATAAACTTGCTACTCCAAGATTAAGCTCATTAGCAGCAATGGTGGTTGATGCTGAAAACAACAATGTTTTGTATCAAAAAAATAGCAACCGCACCCTACCAATTGCATCAATTAGCAAACTAATGAGTGCTATGGTAGTCTTGGATTCTAATCCAGATATGAAACAAGTTTTAACCATTAGTAATGATGATGTTGACCGCTTAAAAGGTTCATCAAGTCGTCTTACTGTTGGTACTACAATGACGCGTCAAGACATGCTACATGTAGGTTTGATGAGTAGCGAAAATCGTGCGATTCATGCAATGGCACGTGCTTATCCTGGTGGATTAGATGCTTTTATGAAAGCAATGAATAAAAAAGCAGCAGATTTAGGTATGAATAACACCGTATTTTACGACCCAACCGGTTTAGACCCACGCAATCAATCTACAGCACAAGATTTAGTGCGTATGGTAAAAGCTGCTTATGAATATCCATTGATTCGTCAATATTCAACATCAAATAATGGTGCGGTTAAAACTTCCAAAGGAAAAGTAGAAAAATATCACAATTCAAATAGATTAATTCATACCGGCGATTGGGATATAAAATTGCAAAAAACCGGATACATTCGTGAAGCAGGACGTTGTATGGTGGTGTATGCCAATATCAAAAATAAACCATTAATTATTGTGTTAATGAATGCACCTTCTACTACAATGCGTGTTAATGATGCTAATTCCATGCGTTCTTGGGTAATGTCAAACGATAAATTACTACAAGAAATGTAAATTTATAACAATTAGAGAAAACAGTGGCGTAACAGATGGTTATTTAACTATTTGTTACGACAGTGTTTTTTTTAATTTAGAATTTAAGAGTTTTTAAAAGTATATGTTGCAACAAAGTATTTCGTTGCCACCGGTGTTAAATCGCCCTGTGGAAACCATTTTAATCAATATTTTGCCACAAGAAATTCGCGTAGCCGTGTTAGAAGATAACAGAGCTTGTGAAATTCATATAGAACGACCACAAGGTCGCGGTTTGGTTGGTAATGTTTATTTAGGTACTGTACGCCGAGTTTTGCCGGGTATGCAAAGTGCATTTGTGGATATTGGATTAGAGCGTGCTGCATTTTTGCATATAGTTGACATGGTTGAACAACGTCATTCGCAAAATGATAATAAACGTATCGAACACATTTTATTTGAAGGTCAAGTAATTCCAGTACAAGTTATCAAAGACCCAATTGGCAACAAAGGTGCTCGTATTTCAACTCAAATATCTTTGGCAGGACGTTTTTTGGTGCATTTGCCCCAAGACGACCATATCGGCATATCACAAAGAATTGAAGATGAGGAAGTGCGTCTTAACTTAAAAAAACGTATTGAATCATTGATACAAGAAGGAGAACCACGAGGTTTTATTATTAGAACCAGTGCCGAAACTGCTACTGATGAAGAATTGTTAGCTGATATGGTGTATCTGCGTAGTATGCGAGAACGCATTTGGAATGATGTAAAAACTTTACCAGCACAATCTTTGCTCTATCAAGATTTACCGCTTTATTTAAGAGTTATGCGAGATTTAGTTAGTCCGCAAACCAAACATATCATAGTTGATAATAAAGCTGCACATAAAGAAATGTGCGATTTTGCCGAACACTATGTACGCAATGCTTGCAATAAAATCCAATTATTTCAAGGTGAACGCACCTTGTTCGAAACATACGGTATTGAAGACGAAATCAGACGTTCACTATATCCGCGTGTAAATTTACGAGTTGGCGGTTATTTAGTAATTGAACCCACCGAAGCGATGACGACTATTGATGTTAATACAGGCGGATTTGTTGGTCGTCATAATTTTGATGAAACAATTTTAAAAACCAATTTAGAAGCCTGTCATGCAATCGCACGTGAATTACGCCTACGCAATATTGGCGGCATGGTGATTGTTGATTTTATTGATATGGGTAATTTGGTACATCGTAATTTGGTATTGCAGGAATTAGCTAATGCACTGTCATTCGATAGAACTCGGGTTACACTCAACGGATTTACCAGTTTAGGATTAGTAGAGATAACTCGTAAACGTACGCGTGAAAGCATTTACCACTTACTTACCAATGATTGTCCATATTGCCATGGAAGGGGTCATGTTAAAACTTTGCAAACAATTTGCTATGAAATTTTCCGTGAGATTCTGCGTGATTCTGAACATAGCAATATAGAATCGTTTAGAGTTTTAGCATCACCTGCCGTTATTGAAATGCTTATTGATGAAGAAGCGGAATCTTTGGCACAATTAAGTGCACAAATCGGAAAACCGATTTTGCTTACCGCAGAATCATCATATATGCAAGAAAACTTCGATATTATTTCCGAACACAAATAAATTTTCCGGCAGACTATGAATCGGCGTATTGATGCAGAACCTGCATTTTTAATTGCAACTACACCATGGCGTGAAAGTAGTTCTCGCATTGAAGTTTTTACAAAAAATCATGGCAGACAAGCACTGTTAGCCCGTAGTGCCCGTAAGCGTCAATCTGATTTAAGAGGCGTGTTGGTACCGTTTGTACCAATTTTAGTTTCTTGGTATGGACAAAATGAATTACGCACTCTTCATCGAGCATCTTGGATAGGAGGGTGGGCACAACCCACAGGTAATAATCTAATGGGTGCTTTGTATATTAATGAATTAGTTTTAAAGCTCACCGCATACGAAGATTCGCACGAAGAAATTTATCACGCCATGTATCGTGCAATGTCTTCGCTTGCTAATGCTACGCATATTCAAGGGATTTTACGTATTTTTGAGTGGCAATTATTAACAGCTTGTGGCATTGCACCTGATGCTAAATATGATATAAATGGCAAAGAGATTGTTGATGATACTTGCTACATTATTCAGCCAGAATCTTTGGCACAAGTTGCAGATGATAAGCTTTTAAATCCAGATGAAACTTCCAATCAAGTTTTAATTCATGGCAGCACCTTAAAAGCATTGCAAAATAGTAAATTTGATAGCGATGAATCACTATCGGAAGCCTTGCGTCTTAATCGTATGTTATTAAATTTTCGTATTCCTCAAATATGTAGTCGCAATATTTTGCAACAATTACAAATAATTAAAAAATCACATTTAATCAAGAAAGATAATAAATGTTAAAATTCAATATATTAGAACAAGATGGTTATGCACGTCGTGGTTGTTTGCAATTAAATCATGGCATAGTTGAAACACCGGTTTTTATGCCGGTAGGCACATACGGCTCAGTAAAAGCCATGAGCCCACGTGATTTGGACGATATTCAAGCACAAATTATCTTGGGAAACACCTTTCATTTATGGTTACGACCTGGTACTGAAATTATCAAGAATTTTGGCGGACTTCATGATTTTATTAATTGGAATAAACCGATTTTGACAGATTCTGGCGGATTTCAAGTATTTTCATTAGCACAAATTCGCAAAATGAGTGAAGATGGTTGCACTTTTAAAAGCCCAATTAATGGAGATAAATTATTTTTATCTCCTGAAATTTCTATGCAGATTCAACACGCCTTAAATTCTGATATTGTAATGCAGTTAGATGAATGTCCAGATGGCAATTCAGATAAAAAAACAGCAGATGAATCTTTGCAATTAAGCTTACGTTGGGCAGTGCGGTCTAAAAATGAATTTGAACGTTTGAATAATCCCAACGCACTATTTGGCATTGTGCAAGGTGCATTATTTGAAGATTTACGTGAAAAATCTCTTAATGGATTAATGGAAATTGGTTTTGATGGTATTGCGATTGGAGGCTTATCAGTTGGTGAACCTAAACCAGAAATGTATCGTATGTTACGAGCATTAGCACCAATATTACCCAAAGACAAACCTCATTATCTAATGGGAGTGGGCACACCAGAAGATTTAGTATACGGAGTTGCCAATGGCATAGATATGTTTGACTGTGTAATGCCAACACGTAATGCACGCAATGGTTGGTTATTTACACGTTTTGGCGATATAAAAATCAAAAACGCTGTACATAAAAATGACAAACGTCCATTAGATGAAACATGTACTTGCTATACCTGTCGTAATTTTTCACGTGCATATTTACATCATTTGCATCGTGTTGGTGAAATTTTAGGTGCACAACTAAATACCATTCACAATTTGCATTATTATCAAGTTTTAATGCAAGAAATACGTGATGCAATCGAAGCAAAACAATTTGACACATTCCAACAAAATTTTCATAAAAATCGTACACAAGGGGTATAATCGTAAAACTTTCCGGCAGACTTAAATTAAATATTATAAAAGTCTGCCGGAAAAACTTGAAATTGTTTTAACCGTCCATATATTAGAAACACCTTAATTTTATAAATAGGAAAATTTGAAAATGAGTAACGAATTAATTATCCATACCACTGACGCTACATTTGAACAAGATGTATTGAAATCAGAACTTCCAGTATTGGTTGACTTTTGGGCACCTTGGTGCGGACCATGTCGCATGATTGCACCTGTTTTGGATAGTGTGGCAGAAGAATATCAAGGCAAAGTTAAAATTGTTAAAATGAATGTAGATGAAAATCAAACCATTCCAGCAACATTTGGCATTCGCAGTATTCCAACTTTAAAAGTATTTAAAAATGGACAAGAAGTTGCCAATCAAATTGGTGGCATTGCCAAAGGTCAATTGGTAAGCTTTATCAATTCAGCTATTGCGTAAGATTTTTCATCAAAAATAAACTTAAAAAACCCATCGCAAGTTGCGGTGGGTTTGTATATTCTTAAAATCACGCCCAAAGAAATCTGTGAAACCTTTGCAAAACCTAATTTTTTAAAAGGTAACGCAAAAGGCAGGATTTCAATATAGGTTTTGCAAGAGTTTCTTCATGGTCAGAATAACGAGTTTTGTATAAGTTTATCAAGTGCAAATTTTTTTCAATATCAACTTGCTTGTTTGTAAAAAACATTGCAAAAAATATCAATAACCCACTTTTATTTTTGTATAGAAAAAAGGATAATAGACGGTTTTATTACTTGCCTTGATTTGCAAGTAATATTTCTTAATTTTCATTCATTAGAAAAATTGGAAACAAAATGGCTCTAATTGTTCAAAAATATGGTGGCACATCGGTAGGTTCGGTTGAACGAATCCAAAATGTGGCACGTCGCATTGCTAAATTTAAAGCACAAGGAGACGATGTTGTTGTAGTGGTTTCAGCCATGAGTGGTGAAACCAATCGTTTAGTTGCATTAGCAGATGCTGTTAGTGGAAACAATCCCAACCCACGTGAAATGGATGTAGTTTTAGCAACAGGGGAACAAGTTACCATTGGTTTATTGGCAATGGCATTAAATAGCATTGGCGTACCTGCTAAAAGTTACACCGGTTGGCAAGTTGCGGTTAAAACAGATTCTGCCCACACCAAAGCACGCATCGATAACATTGATGATACTGCTATACATAAAGACTTAAAAGAAGGCAAAGTCGTTATTGTTGCAGGCTTTCAAGGTGTTGATGCTGATAACAATATCACAACCTTGGGGCGTGGTGGTTCAGATACATCAGCCGTAGCCCTTGCAGCTGCATTAAAAGCAGATGAATGCCAAATTTATACTGATGTAGATGGTGTTTATACAACTGATCCACGCGTCGTACCAGAAGCAAGACGCTTGGATAAAATCACTTTTGAAGAAATGTTGGAACTAGCATCTTTGGGTTCCAAGGTATTGCAAATTCGTTCAGTAGAATTTGCCGGAAAATATCGTGTTCGCTTGCGTGTATTAAGCAGTTTGGAAGAAGATGGCGGTGGCGGCACATTGATTACTTTTGAAGAGGACGAACAAATGGAACGTGTAGTAGTTTCAGGTATTGCATTTGATAAAAACCAAGCCCGTATCAATGTGCGTGGCGTTCCTGATAAGCCTGGCATTGCATATCAAATCTTGGGAGCAATTGCCGATGCTAATATTGAAGTGGATATGATTATTCAAAACGTTGGTGCGGAAGGAACAACTGATTTTTCTTTCACCGTACCACGTGTTGATTACAAAAAAGCTTTGGAAATCTTAAATCAAATCAAAGAACACATTGGTGCTAATGAAGTATCTGGTGATGATACTGTGGTTAAAGTATCAATTGTAGGTTTAGGTATGCGTTCACATGTTGGTGTAGCATCTACCATGTTCCGTACTTTGGCAGAAGAGGGTATTAATATTCAAATGATTTCTACTTCTGAAATCAAAGTATCTGTATTAATCGCAGAAAAATACACTGAATTAGCAACCCGTGTTCTGCATTCTGTATTTGGTTTAGATAAAGCATAATTTTATCAAACACTTAAAAATGCAATGTTGTTTTTTACAGCATTGCATTTTTTATTGCTCAAGCTACATTGTTAACAAAAAATACCGCCAACTTTCCCACCATAATTTCATATCTTCTTGGTGTAATGATTGAGAAATGTCTGAATTATAAAAATCCACAATATTTTTTAGTAAATCTTGTTGATTTTGTTTGGTTAATTCCGCACATATCTTGCCAATTTTATACGGCAATAGCTATATCTTTGGGATTTTGATTTTTTCTACGGCATATTCTTCAATGCACCAAGCAATAAAAATAGCGTTTTTTTCAGTGTTCATTAAATTTTCCGTTAAGAAGTATGTTGTCGCTATACGACTTATATCATAAAAATTTTTGCAAATTCATTGCATCAGGTTAGCATATTTTCAATTTGCCTGAAATTATTATCATAGCCACCACTAAAAGTTGTCAATGCTGACTATTGCAAGTATCTCTGAACTTTAAATAGAAACCCCTGCAAAACCCTTACTGAAACAAAAATTTAATCCTGCCGTAGGGTGGGGCAACACAAACCACCAAAACGCCGCAGGCGTTAATCCGTTGTATTTTAACAACTTTTTATTCCGCCCTATCGGGCGGTTGGTGGGCTGGTAAGCCCACCCTACGGCATTTCTTTTTCAAAAATTAGGTTTTGCAGTGGTTTCAAATAGTCTGCCGGAAAGTTATAAAATATTTTTCCGGCAGACTGTTTTTTTATGGTACATAAAACCAATTTTTCATATAATGAAAACTTGGTATGTTTTAATCGCTTAAATACATTAGGGTTATGAAAATGAATAAAATTTATCGCACTGTTTACAATGAACACACACACACATGGGTTGCAACTTGCGAAACGGCAAAGGCTAATCGTAAATCATCAAATACAGTTGTTAACTGCACTAATGCAAGTATTTCAAAGTTGAAAAGAAAATCTTATGCACTAACCGCAGTTGTTAGTGCATTAGCTATATCAGTCCCATTTATGGCAACAGAAGCACAGGCGTATGTACTATGTAAAAATGGTGAACAAGTGTTCGCAAGAAGTGTATGTAATGGTGGTGAAACGTTACTTTGGGTTTCCAATGATACTGCAGTTAATAAAGATAGTAATAATAATGGTATTGCTATTGGTGGAGATGCCAGGGCCATAGGCAGTAGTGTTCGTTCCTCCATTGCTATTGGAAAAGGGGCACGAGCAGCAATAAAAAACAAAGTTAACAATGTCGAAGATCCATCCTTTTCAGAGGTGGAAGGTGCTATCGCTATTGGGGAGAATGCGTGGTCTATGACACCGTATGCCATTACCATCGGTTCTGCTAATGGTGGACAACAAGGTCTTGGTGGTCGTGCAGGTAATGACCCTGATTATAAAGGTTCGAAAGATACTGCTATTTACGGTGGTTATTCAATTGCTATCGGACATAGAGCAGCAAATTTTCTCACTAACGGAGAAGATATTAATGCTCATTACTATGCTAATACTAAATACGCCACTGCAATAGGAGCTTTGTCACATACTCATGCCCCTAATACTTTGGCTATGGGTTTTAGTACAGATGCTACTGGTGCAAGAGCATTTGCCTTGGGAAGTGCAAGTACTGAAGTAGATAAAGATGACATACAACACAAAGGTGCACGTGCAGGTGGGCAGGGGTCAATTGTTATTGGTGATAGAGCTATTGCTTATTCTAAAACAGGTGGTGAGGTAGAGACTGATACTAATGTAAATGACGCTGTTGCCATAGGTACTGGCAGTCATGTAAAAGCAAGAAACTCTTTGGCTTTGGGCGGTGGTATATCATATACATATTATGTGCCAAACAGCAGTGGAAGTGTTGATGTTAAAACTGCATATTACGACGAGAATGATTGGCGAGAAACCAATGGAGTTATTATTGCAAGAGCAGACGGTCTTGGTGCAAAGGTTGGAAAAGAAGCAGATGGTGCAATTGCATTGGGCGGTGCTACTGCAGATATAACAGGAGAAGATAACGATTATTATCCAAGCAAATTGCCAACTGCTGCAAACTATATCAAAGCCGCAGAAGTTGCAGAAGGTGCTAAACGTGCGATTGCTATGGGTACAGGTTCGCAAGTAGGTGGAAAGATTACATTAGACACTACATATTCATCAAAAGTTAATGATGAAAATGCAGAGGATATTACAGGTCCGATAACAGTTGATAAAAAAGGAGTAGACTCTGTTGCATTAGGTTCTAAAAATGCGGTTTTAGAAGATGAGTCTACTGCTGTTGGTCATAAGAATCTTGTTTTAACTAAAAATAGCGGTGCATTGGGATATAACAGTGTTGTTGCAGCAAAGACTTCATATGCTTTGGGTAATAGCAATATACTTGGCAATAATAATGCTGGTGAAATTGAGAATGTATTTGCTTTTGGTAACAATATTACTAACACAGCAAATAATTCTGTGTTTTTAGGTGATAGTACGGCTTATGTAAAAGCACAATATGATGTAACGAAAGAAGATAAGGGCTCAACAGCTGGTTTAGAAAAATACGAAAAAAATGCCGAAGATATTTATTTTATTGATGGATCTGGTAATAAAACTGGTATAGCAATTAATAAAGAAACACTTAAATATGCTGGTGCTGAACCTGTTGGTGTGGTTTCTGTGGGTGCTGCTGGTAGTGTACGCCGTATTCAAAATGTAGCAGCAGGTTTAATTAGCGAAGAATCAACAGATGCAATCAATGGTTCACAACTGTATCATGTAGTGCAGAAACTTAATGCTGGTGGTGGCGGTACTACTATCATTAATAACTATAATGACGTTTCAATTAATGCCGGTAGCAATATTTCAGTTACCAAGAATGGTTCTAACAACTATACCATTGCAACCACCCGTGATATTAATGTTGAGGGTGATTTAACTGTTGCTGGTGATACTACTGTGAATAATTTTACGGTTAATCCTAATTCTAATGTGGATATGGGGGGTAACCAAATTCATAATGTAGCGGCAGGTACAGCAGATACCGATGCGGTAAATGTTGGGCAGTTAAACCAAGCGATTGGTGATGTGAATAATAAAATTAACGCAGTATCTAAACATGCCGATGCTGCAGCGGCAGCTGCTATTGCAGTTGCATCTTTGCCACAATCTTATTTACCCGGTAAAAATTTAATTGCTATTGGTGGTGGTACTTATAACGGTCAATCAGGCTATGCCATTGGTTTATCCACAATCTCCGATAATGGTGCGTGGATATTTAAAGCCACTGCTACCGGAAACTCTAAAAAACGTTTCGGTGCAGGTGTTGGTGCTGGTTTTCTGTGGTAATGCTTAAATTTGCAATAAATCAAATTAAATAGTCTGAAACCTTTGCAAAACCCGTCATTTTGAGTTGAGAATAGCGAAACAAAGAATCTCAATTAATTGTTTTATAAAGATTCTTCGCATTCGTTCAGAATGACTCTAATAGAAACCCCTGCAAAACCATTACTGAAACAAAAAGTTAATCCTGCCGTAGGGTGGGACAACACAACCCACCAAAACGCCGTAGGTGTTAATCCATTGTATTTTAACAACTTTTTATTCAGCCCTATCGGGCGGTTGGTGGGCTGGTAAGCCCACCCTACGGCGTTTCTTTTTCAAAAATTAGGTTTTGCAGGGATTTATAATAAAATAAAAGTATGTTTTGCAAAGGTTTCAATTTGGAATAAAAAAGTCTGCCGGAAAGCCTTTTCGGCAGACTGAAACCTTTGCAAAAATGGTAGATGTGAGCATAGTTCGAGGAGTAGTTGCACAAAAATCGAAGATATAACAAGTGGTTAAGCGATATTTTGAGCAACGCACAACGAAGAAATATGCCACAGATGCTAATTTTGCAAAGGTTTCAAACTATTTATTTATTATAGTGAGTTCAGACCAAAAGCATACAAGACGGTTCGCCTTCGACAGTATAAATAATACGGCAAAGCAAACCAAGGCTGGTTTGTTGGGATATAAAAAACCTACTATAAATTCTTAATTAAACCTTTTATCATGCAAGATTTTTGTTACTGTATCCACAATCGCTTGAGTGCTTGCATCTATTTCTAAATTGATTAAATCTCCAACTTGTCGTTGTGAAAATAAGGTTTTTTGTAAAGTTTCTGGGATTAAATGTACGCAAAATTCATTTTTTTCAACTTCGCCAACGGTCAAACTACAACCATCTAAACCAATAAAACCCTTATTAAATACATATTGTTGCAAGTTTTCCGGCAGAGTAAACCACAAAGTTTTAAGGTTTTCATCTTGTTTTATTTTGATAATGGGAATAGTGGCAATAATATGTCCACTCATTACATGTCCGCCAATTTCATCGCCAAATTTTGCCGCACGTTCGATATTTACACTACTGCCAACTTTTAGCTTGCCTAAATTGGTTTTATTCAAAGTCTCCTGCATTAGGTCAAATGATACTGTATCATTTTCAATATAAGTAATGGTTAAGCAACAGCCGTTATTAGCCACAGATGCACCAATGCTTAAATTATGCGTAAGTTCTTGTGGTAATTTCACCTTAATTCGCCGTAAATTAGGCAAATCGTGAATTGTAATAACTTTGCCTATTCCTTGAACAATTCCTGAAAACATTTGAATATGCCTTGTAAATTAATTAGCTGTTATTGTAACTAAAAATCAAATAGTTTTGTTTTTGTTTGCATAAGAAAACTACTGCTAAAAATCGTCATTCTGACCATGAACGAAGTGAAAAATATCAACTTATTGTTTTATAAAGATTATACACTACTCTTACGAATGACGAGTAATGAAGAATAGGGTGGTTTTGTATGAGTTTCATAAGGTTATAAAAATAAAGTCTGCCGGAAAGTTTTATAAATTTTTCCGGCAGACTTCTATTTGATATTACGCACATTCAACAAAATATATTATTGGTTAATTTCTCTTTCATAATTTTGTTGTTCTAAAAGTTCAGGGTGCAATGAAAACATCATCGTATTAATTATCATGAAAAAAATCATAGAAAATCCAAATCCAGCCAATGCGGCTAACCACATATTGCGACGCGGATAGTCTTTACCAAAATTTTCTTTGACAAATTTTTGTTGTTTTTTACCAATAGCAAAATACCATACAAACAACATAATTATTAGAAACAACCATAACAACAATGGTAGAGCAATTACCAAGCCTAACGCACCTAAAATATAAATGCCAGCAAAAATCCAATTATTCCTTGCCATAGAATCATCACCTAAACTTTTCCAATTGGTAGCATGAAGAAAACAGGCTACCGGAAGTCCAAACAACACAGCAAAAGAACTCGACCATGCTGGATTAAATAAAGGTGGTGCGTCCATTGATGATTCAAATGATGATTGAGGTGCTTCGTATGGATTATAACTCATTATAAATACTCCGTTTTTCAAAATTAAATGTTTTGTTTTAAAGAGATATATCCTTCATTATCAATATTTAGGATATTATTGGAAATATCTTCTTCGGTTAGTGTTTTGATTTCATTAGCAACGCTATGGGTATTGTCAAAACGAGGTCCGATACCCTTTTGTTGAATAAATGAATAAATCATACCATCAAGAAACTCACCTTGATGATTAATGCGGATATTAACCACAGGTGCATACGCCGATATACCTGATAAATTCATACCGTAAGGAGTTGCAAAATTGCCCAAACTATATGCAATAAAACGATTTTTATAAACTTCCATAGCACGAACAACATGCGGTCCGTGTCCATAAATCACATCAGCACCATTATCAACGCAAAATTTTGCTAACTCTCTCAAATTGCCACGATTTTCACCTAAAAATGTTTCACTGCCATAAGGTAAGTTTCTGCGACCTTTACCTTCGGCACCGCCATGCACCGATACAATCAAAATATCTACTTGTGGTCGCAAATCAGTCAAAATGCGTTTAACCGTAGCTAAATCAGTGTGCATTAAAGTGTAATTATTGTGCCCAAAGGCAGTAATACCGTATTTAATGCCATCTTTTTCAATAATTGCATATTCATTTCGACCATTAATGCCTGCATATTTGATACCTTGCTGGTCTAATACTTTTTCGGTACTCTCAATACAAGACATGCCAAAATCATTGGCATGATTATTTGCCATACCCACAAAATCATAACCAGCTTCTTTTAAATATTTGCCATAGCGTGTGGGCATGCGAAAGGCATAGGTGTTTTGTCCAGTTTTCAAGGTAGTACCACCATCACACAATGCACCTTCTAAATTGGCAACTGCTAAATCGGCAACAGTGGTATAAGGTTTTGTATCACGAAAGATATTTTCACCATCATTTGCTGGCAACATATCTGCCGGATAGGTTGTACCCATCATAATGTCGCCAGATAAAGAAATAGTAATCTCTTGCTCTTGGGCTAATGCAGTGGTGGAAATAATCGTTGATAGCAATATGCCTACTAACGCCTTATACATGAACGTAGTCCATTTGGAGAAATGATTGCAAGTGCCAAATTCTAATCTGTAAACTTGCCTGTGTCAAAGTTTTCTATGTTTTCCGGCAGACTGTCTACTAATTTGAAAGCATTTAACAATACAACACTGCCGGAAAATAGAAGTATTAACTGGTAGATAGAAAATAAAATTACCCTTTAAAAACCTTATATTTAGAAATCACAAAAGTAATTAGCGTTACCACGCACAGTGGGATAAATAAAGCCACAAAACCACGAACGCCCATTGCGGTTAGGGCGAAAATCATTGCTTCACGCAAACCCAACATAGATACGGCTAATAAAAAGAATTTGAACGGATTGCCAAAGGTGCGGAAAGTAAAAAAACGATGACCCAAATAGGACACCCAAAACGCCACAGCAAAGCCGATAACCGCAGAAAAAGTTTCGTGTACGCCAAAAAGTTTCCATACCAACCACGATACACCTAAATCGGTCAGCGTAGCGGCAACGCCCACGATTACAAATCGGGCTGCCTGAAAAGATAACAGTTGTTTAATCATTATTCTGCTCTAACACTACGCCACAGCCGTTTTTGCTATTGTTAATTGCAATATCGCCCACAATATCAGCGATTACATACACAGGGCGGCGTTTGACTTCTTCTGAAACACGCCCCAAATATTCGCCTAAAATGCCGATGGACACCAACTGAATACCGCCTAAAAACAAAAT
>JAFZMY010000047.1 GCA_017553165.1 Neisseriaceae bacterium | reverse complement strand
TCCGTTTTTAAGCGTTACCAAAGACCCAGAAGTGTATGAGCAATTTGAAAAAATCATTCTCATGCACGGCGTGCGGCATGTGTCCGACTTGGCATATTATGACCGCTTTTTGAAAGAACTGCCCGAACACGAATATTTGGGTGATATGGTCAAAGAAAAACTGATTTACTACCCAGTGGTGTCGCGTGAAGACTACACCCACAAGGGCAGAATTACCGACTTTTTAATTAACGGTACACTGTTTGAAGAATTAGGCTTACCACGTATTTCTCCTGAAAACGACCGTGCCATGATTTGCGGCGGTCCCGATATGCTCAAAAGCTGCGTAGAAATGCTCACCAATGAGTTCGGCTTAAAAATATCCCCTAAAACAGGTGTTCGCGGCGATTTCGTGATTGAACGTGCTTTTGTGGATCAATAAACGATTTTTTCGGCAAAATATAAATTCAATTACATAATTAAAAAATCTCATTTACAGAGACTACTGCAAAACTGGCATCTGTGGCACATTTCGTACACGTTTTAAGTTGCTCTAAACGATAGCTTTTCTACGTACTATGTCTTCGATTTGAAGTGCTACTACGCCTCGAACTCATCTCACATCTACCAGTTTTGCAGGAGTCTCTTACATTAAATTAAGTAAATGAGATTTTTATTGTTTTGATGGATATTGTAGATTTGATGTTAAAATTTTATTACCACATTCGTTTAAGTTTATCTATTTGACGGCGGTCTTTTTTAGTTGGTCGACCTTCTGGATAATTTCCTAATATTTGTATACTCTTGTTTAATTGAGATATTTCTTCTCTTTTTAATACGGTTTGTTCATCTTCATTATATAATTGGCGTGCTTCTGGTGCGGGACGGCGTTGGGTGTTTAATCCAATTATAGTTAGACGATATGGAAGATGGTTTAATTGTAAATCTACAATATCTCCTTTTTTGATAATTTTACTGTTTTTTACTTTATCACCATTTACTTTAACTCTTCCTAATTCAATATGTTTTTGTGCTAATGCACGAGTTTTGAAAAAACGGGCAGCCCATAGCCATTTGTCTAAACGCATTTCTTCTATTTGCGCCATATTATTCTTTCCATTCTTTTCTTTGAATTTGTGCTTGGGTAAAGAAATCATGTAACGATTCTTTATCTTTATTCGCAATTAATTGTTCTAAATCGGTTGCGTATTTTATAAATTCTTGTAATTTACTACATAGTTGTTGTGAGTTGCTTAAACATACATCTGTCCAAATATCAGGATTACTTCCTGCAATTCGTGTGAAATCTCTAAATCCAGAACCTGCAAAATTAAGTAGATGATGTCTTTCATTGTTTTGGGTTATTTGATACATATATGTATATGATAATAAATGCGGTAAATGGCTTACCATAGCAAAAATGCAGTCGTGATCAAATGCGTCCATTATGTGAATATTAGCACCAGTGTGTTGCCATAGATTGCTAATTATTTTTAATGCACTCATATCCTGCATATCGTGTGGGCAGATAATTAATTTGCGTTCGTGAAATAAATCTATTTTTCCGGCAGATGCTCCACTATGTTCTGAACCTGCAATTGGGTGAGCAGCTACACATCGTGCGAAGTGTTTAGGTAAAGACTGCCGGAAAACTTCTATAATGTTTTGTTTGGTACTACCAACATCGCTAATAATCGTATTAGGATTATTTAGAAGTAAGGATAGTTGATTTACTATTGATAATATGCTTCCAACTGGGGTGGCAATTATTACAATATCGGCATTAGCTGATTCTTCATTTAATTTGGTTAATGCTGTATCTATAATTCCCATATTTGTTGCTTGTTTAAGATTTTCTAAATTTGCATCTACGCCGTAAATATGGACTTGTTGCCAATTCTTTTTAATATTTAATAGCAAAGATGAGCCAATTAATCCTACGCCAATTAATGTTAAGCTTTTAATATTCATATTTTATATTCCTATTGTGTTCATTTGTTGCAGTTTAATTTTACTTCATTTTTTAACAAAAGTTACGAATGACAAGTTTGCATAAGTTTCTTTAAGATTAACCAATAATAATTCCAGTTTGCACTAAAATATCATTTTCATCATTATTAATAATACTCATACTATTATGACGATATATGTCATACGAAACACCATCTTCTAATATGGAATTAATTCGTTCCCAGCCATTAG
>JAFZMY010000046.1 GCA_017553165.1 Neisseriaceae bacterium | reverse complement strand
GTGAAATTCATCAATGACGAGTTTTGCAGGAGTCTCTAATATTGAAAATGTCAACAAATATTTCTTATCGAGAAAACTTGTTTAACAGTGTTTTATGAGAGGTTTTAATAAGTGCTTGCTCTGAAAGCATTGCAAACCATACATCTAAAAAGAAACGCAGTAGACTGGGTTTCATAACTTACCATTTACCAAACAGAAACTTTTGCAAAACTCGTCATTCTGAACTTTCCGTAGGAAAGTGAAGAATCTAATTGTTTGTTAAATAACAAATTCATAACGAAGTTCAGAATGATGAATGAGAAAACAGATGGTTTTGCAAAGGTTTCAAGTTGCCGTAGGGTGGGTTTTCAACCCACCGCAACGCCGTAAGGCGTTGAATACACGATGAAAATATTGAAACTTTTGTTGACAGAGATTCCTGCAAAACTCGATTTTTTCTGTTACTCGTCATTCTGAACGTAGTGAAGAATCTTTATAAACAATAAGTTAGATTCTTCATTTCACTTCGTGAAATTCAGAATGACGAGTTTTGCAGGAGTCTCTAACATCTAACATTTAAAAAACTCATTCTTTTTTCTTTACCCCTATGGGGCAATGGTGGGTTGAAAACCCACCCTACGGCAGGTTTCATTCTTTTGTTACAGAAAATTGAAACAAAAGAAATATAACGATAACCAACTATTAAAAAAATGTTTAGTGGACAATAATGATAATTTTATAGAAACTCCTGCAAAACTCGTCATTACTAAATTTGTAGCAGGAAAACAAAGAATATTAACTTGTTGTTTTTATAAAAGATTCTTTGCTTACGCTCAGAATGACGAACTTATAAAAATATGGTTTTGCAAAAGTTTCAGTCTGCCGGAAAGCTATTTATAAAACCTTTCCGGCAGACTGAAACCTTTACAAAACACGTCATTCTTAATTTTACGTAGGAAAATTAAAAATATAATTAATTGTTAAGTAAAAAGATTCGCAACGAAGTTCAGAATGACGAATGAGAAAAAAGAGGGTTTTGCAAAGATTTCAGACTTTTAAAACCCTTTTTGAGATTCCTGCAAAACTCGATTTTTTCTGTTACTCGTCATTCTGAGCCGAAGCACTGAGCGTAGCGAAGTGGCAAGTGAAGAATCTTTATAAACAATAAGTTAGATTCTTCATTTCACTTCGTGAAATTCAGAATGACGAGTTTTGCAGGAGTCTCTTTTTATAAAACGTTTACTTTTTGTTCCAATATCCCCACCAAGGAGATTTATTTGGATTTACCCAACCGTTTTTTAGATATTTACTGTTAGGATAATTGCTTTCTAATACGCGTTTAGCATCGTTGGATAGTGTGGTTTGATTCATTTTTTCATAAGCACTCATCATCATAGCTAATGCTTCTTCAACAAATTCGGTATTTTGAAAACCAGTTACCACATTTTTAGATCGATTAGCAGCTGCCAAATATGCTCCACGTTCCATATAATAACGTGCCACCGACATTTCATGACCGCCCAAGGCATGAACAATTTTAGTCATACGCTCGGTTGCATCGGCTACATAGCGACTGTTGGGATAACGTGTGATTAATTCGGCAAAAGTTTGATATGCTCTGCGATTAGCAGTTGGATCGCGTTCTGACCAATCTTGTGATGAAAGTTTATTCATAATAGATTGGTCTTGATTGAATAATACCAATCCTTTCAAATACAACATATAATCCAACTCTGGGTGATTAGGATATTGCTTTTCGAATAATTCAATATCAGCCAAGGCGAGTTCTTGCTCCTCGTCCAAATAATGTGCGTAAGCAGAATCCATTTGTGCCTGTTGTGCAAAACGCCCATACGGAAAACGAGATTTTAGTAAATCATATAGCTTGACAGCACGAGTATAATTGCCTTTTTCCAATTCATCGTGTGCTTCGGTATATAGTTTTTCTACAGACCAATTTTGAGTAATTTGTGCATCTTTATCGGTTGTATCGGTTGCACATGCACTTAAAATTGAAATTAAAACAAGTAATAAAAGATTTTTTTTCATGGACGATAATAATTTACAGTACGAAGAATCTGATGATTATAGCGAAGATTCAAGCGTTGATACACAATTTATCTTAACTATTGATGATAAATACGCCGGATTGCGTTTAGATGCGGCACTTGCGGATATATTGCCGCAATTTTCTCGCTCACGGATTGCCAATGCTATTCGTGAAGGACATGTTTTAGTCAATGGGAATGTTAAACCTAATAAAACACGTCTATTAGGTGGCGAAACAGTTAATGTAAGTCTGCCGGAAAGTGCCGAAGCAAGTGCATTTGTACCGCAAGATATACCGCTTAACATTGTTTATGAAGATGACGATGTGTTAGTTATAAATAAACAAAAGCAATTAGTAGTTCACCCTGCCGCAGGGAATTGGTCTGGTACTTTATTAAATGGTTTGCTATTTCACCGTCCGCAATTGAGCAATATCCCACGTGCTGGCATAGTGCATCGTTTAGACAAAGACACCACCGGTTTAATGGTGGTTGCCAAAACTATTGTTGCACAAACCAATTTAGTACGCCAATTACAAATGCGTACTGTTAAAAGAGTTTATCGTGCAATTACTAATGGCATTGTCCCATACGATGGCAAAATCGAAACTCTAATCGGACGCGACCCACATAATCGCACCAAAATGGCAGTAGTAAAATTTGGTGGCAAAGAAGCAATTACACATGTAACCGTATTAGAACGCTTTGATTCACACAGTTATATTGAATGTGCATTAGAAACCGGTAGAACTCACCAAATTCGCGTCCACATGAAAGAAGCCGGATACCCATTAGCTGGCGATGCCTTATACGGCAATATCAGGCACCCATGTTCTGATGAAGTAAAAAACGCCATCTTATCATTAGGCAGACAAGCATTACATGCTCATAAACTTACATTTATTCACCCAGCCAATAATCAGGAAATAAGTTTTAACGCCGCAATTCCTGATGATATGAAAAAAGTCTTATCAGCTTTGCGAGGCGATTTAACAGAAGAATCAAATCATTATGAATTTTCCGGCAGTCTCAATGAAGATTGGGACGATGAATACGATGACGAAGATGATAACGATGTTGATGTGATTTATGTAAGGTAAAATGTTTGATAGGTGGTTATTTAAGCAGATACTAATTATTTGTATTGTAATAAATTTTTATTTAACCTTATTGGCTGCCGGAAAAAGGTTTTATAAGATGTAAGAAACTCCTGCAAAAAACCTATTTTTTATCATTCGTCATTCTGCCCCTGAAGAAATCCATGCAAAACCCTGTTTTTTCATCATTCGTCATTCGTAAGCGACAGCGAAGAATCTTTATAAAACAATTGGTTGAGATTCTTCGTTTCACTTCGTGAAACTCAGAATGACGAGTTTTGCAGGAGTTTCCTGAATGGAGTGAAAGGGAAGAATCTTTATAAAACAATTGGTTGAGATTCTTCATTTCGCTTTCGCTCAATTTACGAATGACGAGTTTTGCAGTGGTATCTATAAGTCTGCCGGAAAGGTTTAAAAACCTAATCTACCGTCATTGCGAGTAAAAAACAAAGTTTTTTGCGTGGCAATCTTATAAAAATATCCCAAAAATCACCATTTCCGCGTGGTCAACAAGTTGCCACCTTACGCTTGCTCATCTACCGTCATTGCGAGCAAAAAACAAAGTTTTTGCGTGGCAATCTTTTTAATCGGAGAATAGATTTAATTTGTTGGATTGAACAGCCACCGTTAGTTAATAACTAAATTTTGCAAAAGTTTTGAGTAATACTTTGATAATTTGATATATTTTATGGCGGAGAGGAAGGGATTCGAACCCTCGATAGGCTATTCACCTATACACGCTTTCCAGGCGTGCGACTTCAACCACTCATCCACCTCTCCGTTGAGGGATATGAAAAGATGAACGTGCGATTGTAGTGTTTTTTATCATATTATGCAACTTTAATGACGATTGATTAATGCAAAAACACCAAATATAGCATCTGTGGCATTAGTCGTTTGGTGCGTTCTTCGTAGTGGGGGAGATTGCCACGCAAAAAACTGCGTTTTTTTTTGCTCGCAATGACAGTAGTCGCCCTGAATGTAGTGAAGTATATGCGAAGAATCTTTATAAAACAATTAGTTGAGATTCTTTCCCTTCACTTCATTCAGGGTCAGAATAACGAGTTTTACGGTAGTCTCATATAAATGAATGATATATTAAGCGTTTGCAAATATTATATTTTCCAATTATCTAAAATCTTTTCCGTTTATCAATTAAACACATAGCGTATTGCAAGAAGCGAGTATATTGCGTAACATCTGTTAATTTTCTCATTTGTCGCATTAGGAGAAGTGTTATGAAAACCAAGAAATTTGCGTTAAGTGTGATGGCAACCAGTGTGATTGCTGCTTTATCTGCATCTGTGTATGCGGATGATACATTTTCTAATTCACCCTTTTCTATGCCGGGAAAAATGGGTGAAAGCACAACCACAAGTACTGTAACTGTTAATTCTGATTTAACTAAAACAGTAACACAAGATTTTACCACCACTACTAAAAGAAGTAGTGCCTTAAAACCTAACATTGTGCTACTTATTGATGATTCTGGTTCTATGAGAAGGGGCGATGGAGCTGGCTATGGTGGTAGATTTTATTCGGTGAAGCATTATTTGCAAACTATTTTTAATACAGAAAATCCCAATGATCCAGGTACCACATATTTAGATGCCGGTAACTGGGGGGTAACCACTTTCATGGGATCTTATCTGTATAATACTCCAGGTTATGATCCACAAGTAAACATAACCTTCGTTAGACCTAATGCTAATTTACGTTTTGCTGCAAATGGTGATTTCATTGAAGAACAACGTTCATCATCAACTAATGCTACCAAGTCATCCATAGATAATGCTGAAATGAATGAAGGCTACGTAACACCAACTGTTGGTGCCTATCTTTTAGGTACTTCTTATTTAGATGATGCTATCGATTATAGATGTCGTAAAAATTATCTAATCATGTTTACCGATGGTCAACCTGAAAGTGTACCTAACTTCTGGCAATATAAATTATATAACTTATGGAATGGCAGTACTTCTACGAGTTTATACAGAGATTTGATGGCATTAAATCAAAAAGCTATCAACAGTGTCTATGGTGAGAATAGATATTGGACCACCAATGGATATGGAGCAAACGCAAAGTATGCTGGTTCTGCAAACTTGTATGAATTAAGTGATTTATTACACGGTCGCGATTTAAGGGTTAACGGTACAGATAAGGCAGGTAAATCATGGCAAGACCCTGAATTTCCTAACCAAACAATTGAAACTTATGTTATTTCAGGTTGGGTGAGTGATGCAGGTCATGCAGAAAACATTATCAAAATGGCATCCCCTCCAAAAAATGGCTCACCTAAAAAGGATAATACTGGATTTATTGCTAATAATGCTGATGAAGTAAAAGTAGCTTTTACGAAAATTATTGGTAAGATTGCAAGTGAGAATAAATCAGGTGTTTCAGCAGATGGTTCTACTACTGGTGACAGTTCGCCGAGTGCTTCTGTTGCAGGACCTGCAACACCTGGAAGTAGTTCAAGCATAACATCAGAAGAAAGTTATGCAGCTGTTGCACCTTCTATTAGTGGTGCAGATAAAGGTTCTTTAGAACCCAAAGAAGGTGCAGTTGTATTTTCGTATCCAAGTATGAATGCTTCTGAATTGCGTTTCTACAGATTTAATTTTAATAGCAAAACAGGTGATCCTGATGACCCCACTATGGTAGGTTTGGATGTTGATGATCCTAGTGTTTCTAATCCTAACAACTACCGTACTCCTTCCTATACAGATAGAAAAGTGTTAGTTACCAAAGGTAGTCAAGCTGAATGGGCAGATAGTCTGCCGGATAGCATGTTTACCAATGACTATTTTGCTTTGGAAGATCAAGATGGTATTTCTGGTGCAGAATGGCAAAAAGCCTTAATTCCTTGGTTGGCACGTAATGGTAGCGATGAGGATATCAGAGGTTTAGGCTATAACAAAAATGTCTACAACGGCAAGGATGATGATAGGACCAGTGCTTACCGCATTCGTAGTGCTGAACAAAGAAATATTGGTGATATTGTAAATTCAGATCTTGTATCTATTGGTACTTTGCATCGTATCAAAGATATTGTGAATACTGCAGATCCTTCTGATCCTGCAAATCAGTATATTCAACGTAACCGTTTCTTGGTTACCGCTGCTAATGATGGCATGGCATATATTTTTGAAGTTAATCCTAAAGAAGAACAAGTTCATTCCGATCCCACTTACTTCTTGAAACTTAACTATCTGCCAACCCAAATGGTAAACGAGCAAGATAGTGATGCTGGTAAGGGTGATGCACTGGTAGCAGAAAAATACAAACTTATTGCCCATGACAAATATGTAAGTGGCGAAAAACCTCATCAATATATGATGGACGGCAATATTACCGCTCAAATGATGAAATTGTATGATAGTGCTAATCCAGGTGTTGCCAAAGAATTTACTACCTATATGATTGGTAATATGGGGCGTGCAGGACGTGGTGCGTATGCTTTACATCTGCAACAAGGTAGTGATGTATTCTTGGACGACAAAGATAAGGTACGTTTGTTTGAGTTAAGTACAAAAACCTCTTCGGCAACACATAATGATACTTCTGGTTTAGGTTTTACTATTCCTACAAGTACAGTTGGTCGTGTTAGCGGTGGTAATCCAGGTACAGATGCTTCTGGTGATCCATTAAAAGTTTGGCAACAAGATCTTCATTTAATCTCCTTTGTATCAAGTGGTTATGCAGGTAATAAAGACTTGAAAGAACAAGAAACAGCCTTGTATTTAATCGAAACCTCTGAAAATGATGCTGGTACATACGGTGGCACTTTATCTGGGGTTAAAGTTGGTGATGTGAGAAAAATATCAGTACCAGGTGGACAAGGTGGTTTATCTGCCCCAACCTTGCTTGATGCAAACTTTGACGGTGTTATTGACTACGTGTTTGCCGGCGATTACGCTGGTAATATGTATCGCTTTGATGTGAGAGACTTAAATAAACTTAGTGTTGATCGCATCTTTGTTTCCGATGGTAAATGGGAAGACGGCAAGGCTCCTACCAAACCAATTACATCGGCACCAGCGATTGCTCGTAATAAAAACGATATGTTTGTGGTTATTTGGGGTACTGGTACAGACCTGTATGACTCTGACCGTAAGTTGAAAGATAAAGAATATCAGCAAACTATTTACGGTATTTTCCAAAAAATCGATGTTAAAAATACCCTTGATGTAGTACTCGATGATAACAATGAGGGCATCAAAACAAAAGATATAGAAGGTGGCGATTTATTGGAACAGACATTTATAGCCACAAAAGATGATTATCGCTTTGTAAGTAATAATGATATTAGGGATGGTGGTCCTCAAATTGTTCATGCCGGCTGGAAATTACAATTAGATGCTGCCAACGGTGAGAGAGTAGTTACCAAAGGTTCAACATTTTTGAGTACTGCATATTTGACTTCTCGTTGGTATGAGACAGATGGTACAACGACCGGTGACGAACCATGTAACACATTTGATCAAAATAAAATTAAAACTCGCAAAGAAAACATTAATGGAAAAGATGAAACTGTCGAGTATTATGACAATGATCCTAATAGTAAAGGCGATCGCTGGCAATTGGTTGATAAACCTGATGACGATTGGTCTGGTCAGCCTGCTGGTCAATGTGAAATACCAAGTGATTTCGATGCAACTAAACTCACAGATGCTACTGATGAACAGAAACAATATAGCTGGTTATCTACAAATCCTGGTAAATGGACTGGTTTGATAGATGCTGGTGCTCTTGGTACTATTAAGATCCCAGATGATGTAAGAGATAACCCCAGCCATCCTGATTATGACTATTACTATAAGAATGATCCAAGAGATCCTTGTGGTAAGTCGGTTACTCAAACAGGTAAATATCGTCAATGTCTACAAACTGGCGGTAAACGTGTTAGTAAGTATGTTTGCTCGCAAACAGAAAGTGGCGAAGTTGATCTGAAAAGTGCAGTTATTCAGATTAATACCCAAAATGGCGGTGCTATTTTCGAAAAAGAGGCGAAAAAGAATAATAACTCATTTATGAAATGGGCTAACGGAACAGCAGAGTTTGGCAAATACGGCTTTGCCGCTTCATTATCAATGAGTGGTATTACTAATGTAAGTATTACTGGTCATGTTAATGTTCCTGCTACTGATTTAGATGGTATAACCCCAACTATTTCTAATCTTACAATGAGTGGTGATGCTTCAGAATCTGGTCAGCTGGCGGATTTAAATGAAGGAAATAAAGTATCTTATAACCTTAAAACCTGTGCTGGTAAAGATTCTTTGCAAGGTTCAACAGTTCATATACAAAACACAAAAGGTAATAACGTATCAGTAAGAGACTATTACTTTGGTGTCATCTGCGGTGTGAAACGTATTTCTTGGCGTGAAATTTTCTAATTAACGTTAGGTTTACGTCTTACAAAAACCGTCCGTTTGATGCGGACGGTTTTTTTGTGTATGGGTTTTGCAGGAGTTTTTTTAGATAACTTGAAAAAAATTTAGCGGACAATAATAATTGCCAATGTTTATAAAGTCTGCCGGAAAAGATTATGAAGGATTTATATTTATTATTTTCAAATTATTTATCATCTGATGAGATTATTGATGATGCTACTAAAATAGATTCTCTATTGCGTGATAAGCGTGGCAGATTTTATGGTAGGGCTGATATTGTTTTGCAACCATCAAGTGTGGAGTCGGTGAAGATTATTGTGAAATTGTGCAATCAATATGCGATTAGTATTACTCCGCAAGGCGGTAATACTGGTTTATGTGGTGGTGCTGTGCCTGATGGCGGTGTTTTATTGTCAATGTCGCGATTAAATCGAATTATAAAAATTAGCCCTGATGATAATAGTATTACGGTGGAAGCTGGTGCTACTCTTTATCAAGTGCAACAGGCTGCCCTTGCTGTTGATAGGTTTTTTCCGTTATCGTTAGCCAGTGAGGGTAGTTGTCAAATTGGTGGCAATATTGCTTGTAATGCCGGTGGAATCAATGTGTTGCGTTATGGTACTATGCGTGCTTTGGTTTTGGGTTTGGAAGTTGTTTTGCCTGATGGAAGTGTAGTTAGCCATTTATCGCCTTTATATAAAAATACTACTGGTTTGGATATTCAGCAGTTATTTATTGGTAGCGAGGGGACTTTGGGTGTTATCACGGCGGCTACGCTTAAACTTTTTAATCAACCGCTTGAAACTCAAACTTTATGGGCTGCTTGTAATAATATTGAACAATGTATTGAATTATTCCATTTTCTGCAAAAACAATCTTCCGGCAGTCTTAAAAGTTTTGAATTAATTGGAAAAAATGCTTTGTTAATAAGTTTGAATGATTTACAACAAAAATCTCCAATTGAAGATGATGAAAATAATTGGCATATTTTGTGTGAATTAGAAAAATATATATCAATAGATAGTCTGCCGGAAAGTTTATATAAAAACGGGTTTCGTAATATTATTTTTGCTCAAAATGATACGCAAAGTAAACAGTGGTGGCGTTTGCGTGAAAATATTTCAGAAGCACAAAAAAGATATGGGGTTAGTATTAAACATGATATTGCCTTGCCAATTGGAAATTTGTCCGATTTTATTAGTGAAAATAGTCGTCATTTACAGGATTTGTACCCTGAAATTCAATTGGTTGTTTTTGGGCATTTGGGCGATGGTAGTCTGCATTACAATGTTTTTTTACAAGATATGCTTGATGATAGGGTTTATCAGCATGAAGATGCGATTAATCAATTGGTATATCAAGATGTTTTTGTACATCAAGGCACATGTGCAGCTGAACATGGTATAGGTTTATTAAAACGCAATTGGCTTGGCAATATGAAAACATCGCAGGAATTATCTCTAATGTGTGCGATTAAACAGCAATTAGACCCTAAAAATATTATGAATCCTAATAAGGTTTATCCTTAAAAATATTTAGTCAGCAGGTTGAATTTTTTCTATAGGAGACTCCTGCGAAACCTAATTTTTTACAGTAACTTTCGTAGGGTGGGTCTTCGACCCACCAATCGCACGATAGGGTAGAGTAAAAAACGGTTTAAATACAATCAATTAACGTATACGGTGTTTTTGGTGTGTCGAAGACCAATCCTACGGCAGATTGATTTTTTTGTTTCTGTATAAGTTTTGCAGGAGTTTCTGATATTAAGTCTGCCGGAAAGTTTTCCGGCAGACTTAAATTATATTAAGAGGTATTGTTTTCCGCTAAAAACATTTTCATCAATGAAACCTTTGCAAAACCGGCATCTCTTTGCATATTTCGTATGTTTGCGTTGCTTTTCAACGACAAGCCTTTCTACTTGTTACTATGTCTTCGTTTGCTGTGCTACTACGCCTCGAACTCATCTCACATCTACTAATTTTGCAAATGTTTTAAGTCTGCCGGAAAATATATGCACTTGAATAAATACATTTATTTTAGGATAATGCAAAGCCTTTATGCTTATAAACTTAAAAAAGCAAGTTATGAATAATGTAAAAATTTCACGTCGTACCTTTTTGCAAACTACAATCAGTGCTTTTCTTTTACAAGCATGTGCAAGTCAGACGACATTAGAGCCTATTCAATCAACAACTCAAAATACGAAACCACGTTATAAAATGCCTATCCAATCTACTTCTCACAATAGCATACGACTTTTTGCTTCATCTGGTTTTGCTGCTGATAGTAAGCGTATTGAATTGGCAGTTCAGCGTTTGAGCCAAGCTGGATTTGCCATTGATAATATTGAAGCTGCTTATCGCCGTTTTCAACGTTTTGCAGGTACAGATAAGGAGAGAGTTGACGATTTACAAAATATAGTTGTAGGACGTGCGACTATGCCAAAAATCCTGTTGGGTTTGCGTGGCGGTTATGGGGCTAATCGAATTTTGCCTTATGTTGATTGGGAATCATTAGGTGATATGATGCGAGAAAATGGCACGATTTTGTTGGGATTTAGCGATGTTTGTGCGGTGCAGTTAGCTCTGTTAGCTAAAAGTGGCATGATGAGTTTTTCAGGTCCGATGTTGTATAGCGAGTTTGGCAAACCGCAAATTCCAGAATACACCATGCGAAGCTTTGTTGAAGCTATGAAACAGGATAATTTAACTATTAATGTTAATCAGTTTACTGCATCACAAATTAATGTAGAGGGCATTTTATGGGGGGGGAATTTAAGCGTTTTGGCATCCTTGATTGGTACTCCGTATTTTCCTGATATTGATGGCGGAATTTTATTTTTAGAAGATGTTGGTGAACAGCCATATCGTATTGAAAGAATGTTGCAGCAGCTTTATCTTTCCGGCAGTCTTAAAAAACAACAAGCGATTATCTTGGGCAATTTCCGCATGGGCAAGGAAACTACCGATATTTATGATGCTAATTATGATTTGCCAACAGTATTATCAACTATGCGTAGGCTAACTGGTTTGCCGATTTTGACAGATTTCCCCTTTGGGCATATTACTAATAAAAGTTGTTTTCCATTAGGTGCAATGTGCAAGGTTAAAACTAATACTGATGGTGGATATAGCGTATCTTTTGCTAATTATCCACATCTTGATGCGTCAAAGTTGAATTTAGATAGTCTGATTCCGCAACCTTTCTGGCAAAGCGAAACTCCAACGGTTGGCGATGATAATCTGCCTAATGATAATCAGCCCTATACACCAATAGATGATGAAAATGATCCATTACGACAATTATTTGAACAACATTTGAATAATGAGTAATCAAAAAATTTTCCGGCAGACTTATTTTATTAAATAATAGTCTGCCGGAAATCTTTTATTAACAAGGTGTTAATCAACCATACACAGGCAATTTGTCGCACAGGGCTTTAACTTTGGCGGCGACTTCGGCAATCACCGCTTCGTTTTCAGGGTTATCCAAAACATCGGCGATTAAGTTGCCTAATTGTCGCGTTTCTTCTTCCTTAAAACCGCGTGTGGTCATGGCGGCTGTGCCAAGACGAATGCCTGATGTTACAAACGGTTTTTCAGGGTCATTGGGAATGGCGTTTTTATTTACCGTAATATGTGCCAAGCCTAATGCCGCTTCTGCCGCTTTACCTGTTAAGTTTTTGGGGCGTAAATCAACCAAGAATACATGGCTTTCCGTTCTGCCTGACACAATACGAAGTCCTCGTTCAATCAAGGTTTGAGCCAAAACCTGCGCATTGGCTTTTACTTGTTTGCCGTATTGTTTAAATTCAGGTTGCAAGGCTTCTTTGAATGCAACGGCTTTGGCGGCAATCACATGCATTAAGGGGCCACCTTGTAACGATGGGAAAATGGCAGAGTTCAAGGCTTTGGCATGGTCTTCATTGCGACACATAATCACGCCACCGCGTGGGCCCCGCAAGGTTTTGTGCGTGGTTGTGGTTACAAAATCGGCATAAGGCACTGGGTTTGGATATTCGCCTGCGGCAACCAAACCTGCGTAATGAGCCATATCCACAAACAAATACGCCCCCACTTTATCGGCAATTTCACGGAAACGAGCCCAGTCAATTTCCAAAGCATAAGCAGACGCACCTGCCACAATCATTTTGGGCTTGTGTTCTAACGCCAAGCGTTCTACTTCGGCGTAATTTAACACTTCGTTCTCGTCCAAGCCATAAGCAATGGCGTTATACAATTTGCCTGAAATATTCACAGACGCACCGTGCGTTAAGTGTCCGCCGTGAGCCAAACTCATACCGAGAATGGTGTCGCCTGGTTTCAAAACAGACGCATAAACCGCCTGATTGGCTTGTGAGCCTGAATGGGGCTGAACATTCGCATAAGCCGCACCGAAGAGTTGTTTTAAGCGATCAATCGCTAACTGCTCAACCACATCAACATGCTCACAACCGCCATAATAGCGTTTAGCAGGATAACCTTCGGCATATTTATTAGTCAGTTGCGAACCTTGTGCCTGCATCACCGCACAACTTACATAGTTTTCAGACGCAATCAACTCCACATGGTCTTGCTGACGAGTCTCTTCGGCATGAATTGCCGCCGCTAATTCAGGGTCAAAATTTTCAATGGTTATTTGTTTGGAGAACATTTTTTATCCTTAAATTGAATATGCAAAAGGTGAAATTATACCGATTGTTTGCACAGCGGTTTTGAAAAAGTTTCAAGTAAAGTGAAAAAATTTTAAATAGTGTTTGCTGGGTAACTATGAAAATTAAAAATCGAGTGTCATTGCGAGCAAAAACGAAGTTTTTGCGTGGCAATCTCCCAACTGCGGAGAACGCATCTTCTTATAAACAAGAGAGAAATACTTTTTTTATTTTAAGAAGTCTCTGCAAAACCTAATTTTTGAAAAAGAAACGTCGTAGGGTAGGCTTCCCAGCCCACCAAACAACGCCGTAGGCGTTGCTGTTAAACCCTTTCAGGCAGCCTGAAAGAAAAATAAAGGATTTAAAGATGAAATTCACTAAACTTGGTGAAATCGTTAATTATTCAAAAGACAGAATTGCTTGTGAATTGCTTTCTTCTACAAATTATGTAGGAGTGGATAATATACTCCCATCGAAAAATGGTAAAAAACAATCAACATATGTGCCTGATACAGGAAATTGCACTAAATATATTAAAAACGATATTCTAATTGCTAATATTAGACCTTATTTGAAAAAAATTTGGTTTTCCAATGATTTTGGAGGTTGCTCTGGCGATGTGTCTTGTTTGCGTATTACAAATAGTAATTTTGATAGCAAATACATTTATTACTGCTTATTGCAAGATGCTTTTTTTGATTATGCAATGTTAGGGGCAAAACAAGGTTCAAGAATGCCCCGTTTAGATAAAAGTCAAATTTTATCTTTTAGGATAGTAAATATCCCAATACAAACCCAAACCCAAATCGCTGCCATACTATCATCACTTGACGACAAGATTGAGTTAAACAACCGCATGGCGAGTGTTTTAGAGCGAATGATGCGATAGATTTATGACTACTGGTTTGTGCAATTTGATTTTCCAAACGCAAACGGCAAGCCCTATCAATCCAACGGCGGCAAAATGACCTACAACCCACAACTCAAAAGAAATATTCCACAAGGCTGGGAAGTGAAAAAGTTGGGGGAACTGTTTGATATTACTATGGGAAGTTCGCCAAAAGGTCATTCTCTCAATGAAAATGGAAAAGGAATAGAGTTTTATCAAGGCTCAACAGATTTTGGCAGGTTGTATTCAACAATAAGAGTATTTACAACCGCACCTGTTCGCTTTGCAAAATCACAAGATATTTTAATGAGTGTAAGAGCTCCTGTTGGTGCTATGAATATCGCAATGAATGATTGTTGTATCGGGCGTGGCTTGGCGGCTATTCGTCATCAATCTCCACTTTTCGCTTGGTACACAATGCAGACATTCAAATAATATTTTGATACTTTCAATGGAAACGGAACAACTTTTGGTTCATTAACAAGCGATAACCTAAAAGAACAATTAACAGTCGCACCTGATAAATCCATTTTGCAAATGTTTGTCGAAAAAACTCAATCTGTCGGCTAAAAATTAAAAATAATAACTATGGAAAACCGCCAACTAACCGCCCTACGAGATTTTCTTTTGCCCTTGTTAATGAACGGACAGGTGAGCGTTCAATAACCCACACCGTAGGGTGGGCATTCCTGCCCACCGCCAAGCCGTAGGCTTGGTTGTGGGGTGGGTTTTGGCTTACGCCGAACGCTGTTTCAACCCACCAAACAACGCCGTGAGAAGTTGCTGTTAAACCCTTTCAGGCAGCCTGAAACAATATTCTGCCGTTATATTATCTTCTGCCGTTATGGTGGGCAAGAATGCCCACCCTACAACCTGAAAGGGTTAAAATCCCTTATAATTCATCATTCCACCTTAAAAACAGGACATTCCGAAAATGCTCACTTCCAAACAGCAAAGGCAAGCCGCCAGAAAATTTGTTCAATACTGGCAGGACAAGAAGGGTTATGAAAAGGGCGAAACGCAAGCGTTTTGGAATATGCTTTTGCGAGATATTTTTGGTGTGGATAAGCCTGAAAATTTGATTGAATATGAGAAGACCGTTCAGCAAGTCAAATCGCACAATTTTATAGACGCATACATTGCCCAAACCCAAGTTTTAATTGAACAAAAATCTGTTCATATTGATTTATTGCAAAAAGCCAAGCAATCAGACGGCAGTTTTTTAACGCCGTATGAACAAGCCAAGCGTTATGGTGATGAACTACCTTTATCGCAAAAGCCGCGTTATATTATTGTGTGCAATTTTCGTGAATTTCACATTCACGATATGGAAAAGCCGAATGAGCCGCCGCAAATTGTTTTACTCAAAGACCTTGTTAAAGAGTTTCATCGTTTATCGATTATTGCCGACCGTTACAAGCCTGCTCACATACAAAAGGAGGAGCAATTATCGATTGACGCAGGCAAGATTGTGGGCGAATTGTATGACGCATTATCCAAGCAATATAAGGACATTAACGACCCTGCCACGCAGCAGAGTTTGAACAAACTGTGTGTTCGATTAGTATTTTGTTTGTATGCCGAGAATGCTGATTTATTTCATCAACGCAGTGCATTTTATGATTATTTACAAGATTTTAGCCCACGCGAAACGCGGCAGGCACTGATTGATTTATTTACGGTATTTAACACGCCTGATGCGGCACGCGACAAACTTTATTTATCGGAAGAGTGTTTAAAATTTCCGTATATTAACGGCGGATTATTTACCGACCAAGCGATTGAGATACCGCAAATCACCGCAGAAATTCGCAATTTATTATTAGACAAGGCGAGCAATGGTTTTGACTGGGCAGAAATTTCGCCCACGATATTTGGTGCGGTTTTTGAAAGCACTTTGAACCCAGAAACACGCCGAAGTGGCGGCATGCACTACACTTCGATTGAGAATATATACAAGGTAATTAAACCTTTGTTTTTAGACGATTTAATAGACGAATTAGAAGAGATAAAAACACGCAAAGACGCAAACACCAAAAAAAGACTTGTGGCAAATTTTCAAAACAAGTTAGCGTCCTTAACTTTTTTAGACCCAGCCGCAGGCAGTGGCAATTTTTTAACGCAAACTTATATTGAATTACGGAAATTAGAAAACCAAGCATTAGCCTTTGCTTATGGCTATCAAATGCACTTAATCGACCCGATTAAGGTAAAAATCGGACAATTTTACGGCATAGAGATTAACGACTTTGCGGTTTCTGTGGCACAGACGGCGTTATGGATTGCCGAAATTCAGATGAAACGCCAAACCGAAGAAATTTTCACCGACAGCCAAATTGAATATCTGCCCTTAAAATCATTCGCTCACTTTGTCGAAGGCAATGCGTTAAGAATGGACTGGAACAGCGTCATTGCCGCCGATAAATTAAATTATATTATGGGCAATCCGCCGTTTGTGGGTTATTCATTGCAGGACAAAAGCCAAAAAGAAGACTTACTCGCAACCCTAACCGATGAAAACGGCAAAACGCTCAAAACCGCAGGAAAAGTAGATTATGTTGCAGGCTGGTATTACAAAGCCTGTGATTATATGCAAGGCACAAATATTCAGGCAGCCTTTGTATCCACAAACTCCATTTGTCAGGGCGAACAAACCGCCTTTATTTTTAAGCCATTACAACAACGCTACGGCATACAATTTAATTTTGCTTACCGCACATTCCGCTGGGACAGCGAAAGCAACGACAAAGCCGCCGTTCATTGCGTGATTATCGGTTTTAGCCTAAACAACAACAATAACGCCGCCCCAACTGTCATTGCGAGCGAGCAAAGCGAGCGTGGCAATCCCCCCACTACGGAGAACGGCTCTAATCTTTCAGGCAGCCTGAACAACAACAGTACCGCCATAGGGTGGGCTTGCCAGCCTACCAACAACGCCGCAGGCGTTGATGAAAACCTTTCAGGCAGCCTGAACAACAGTACCGCCGTAGGGTGGGCTTGCCAGCCCACCAATCGCCCCGACAGGGGCGAAGAAAACCCAATGAATACAAACAATCTTTCAGGCAACCTGAACACCACACAATCAACGCCTAACGGCGTTGCGGTGGGCTGGGAAGCCCACCCTACGGCGTTACCTGAAACCGCCACCGCCCCAACTACGGAGAACAAATCTAATCTTTCAGGCAGCCTGAAAAAACAAAAAATCATTTACAACGGCTCGCAACAAATTATCGCCAAAAACATTAACGCTTATTTATTAGACGCACCGAGTGTTTTTGTAGAAAGTCGAAACAAGCCTATTTGCAATATTCCAGACATATTAAAAGGGAGTATTCCAGTTGATGACGGTAATTTTTTCTTTACAACAGAAGAAAAAATGGAATTTTTAAAATCAGAACCCAAAGCAGAAAAATACATTAAAAAATTTTACGGTGCGAGAGAATTTCTACACAATGAAGAACGATGGTGTTTGTGGCTTATCAACACTTCACCAAGCGAATTAAAATCAATGCCGAAAGTTATTGAACGAATAAAGAAAATTCAAGAATTTCGATT
>JAFZMY010000004.1 GCA_017553165.1 Neisseriaceae bacterium | reverse complement strand
ATACTGCTCTTCGATTTCTTTCACTTCTTTGTGGGCTTCGTTGAGCAAGGTTTGTTTGTTTTTCGGCACTTCCATATCGTCAATACAAATAGAAATACCGCCTTTTGTGGAAAAGCCAAAACCTGTGTACATTAAGTGGTCAGCAAAAATCACCGTATCACCCAAGCCGCACAAACGGAATGACGCATTGATAAGACGAGAAATTTCTTTTTTCTTCAATGCTTTATTCACATATTCAAACGGTAAGCCTTTCGGCAGAATTTCAGACAACAACGCACGACCTACGGTTGTGTTGTAACGCGTGATTTTTTCTTGAAATTCACCGTATTGGTCTTTCACCCATTCTTTAATACGCACGGTAATACGAGCCGATAATTCGACTTGACGCGTGCTGTATGCACGATGAACTTCTTTAACATCAGCAAACAACATACCTTCGCCTTTGGCGTTGATTTTGTCGCGAGTCATGTAATACAAGCCCAAGACAATGTCTTGCGAAGGCACAATAATTGGATCGCCATTTGCAGGTGATAACACATTGTTCGATGCCAACATCAGGGTTCGTGCTTCCATTTGGGCTTCCAAACTTAACGGCACATGCACCGCCATTTGGTCGCCGTCAAAGTCGGCATTAAACGCCGCACACACTAATGGGTGTAACTGAATGGCTTTACCTTCAATCAAAATCGGTTCAAACGCTTGAATACCCAAACGGTGCAAGGTTGGTGCACGGTTTAATAAAATGGGGTGTTCGCGAATTACTTCTTCTAAAATATCCCATACTACGGTTTCTTCTTGTTCTACCATTTTTTTGGCAGATTTAATGGTATTGGCAAATCCACGAGCTTCTAATTTATGGAAAATAAATGGTTTAAACAATTCCAACGCCATTTTTTTAGGCAAACCGCATTGATGAAGACGCAAGTAAGGACCTACGGTAATTACGGAACGACCTGAATAATCCACACGTTTACCCAACAGGTTTTGACGGAAACGACCACCCTTACCTTTAATCATATCTGCAAGCGATTTGAGTTGTCGTTTATTTGCACCAGTCATCGCTTTACCACGTCTGCCGTTGTCTAACAGACTATCCACCGCTTCTTGCAACATGCGTTTTTCGTTACGCACAATAATTTCAGGTGCACGCAATTCTAATAAGCGTTTTAAGCGGTTGTTACGGTTAATCACACGGCGATATAAATCGTTCAAATCACTTGTTGCAAAACGACCGCCGTCCAAAGGTACTAATGGACGCAAATCAGGTGGCAATACCGGCAAAACTTCCATAATCATCCATTCCAACTTCATGCCGGAACGATAGAATGCTTCTAATACTTTCAAGCGTTTAGCAATTTTTTTGATTTTTGCATCTGAATTGGTGGATTCTAATTCTTGACGCAAAATATCAATCTCTTTTTTCAAATCAAGAGTTTTTAATAAATCGCGTACTGCTTCTGCCCCCATTTTGGCATCAAATTCGCCTTCACCATATTCGAGGATTTTGTTGTTATATTCTTCTTCCGTTAGTAACTGATGACGTTGCAGTGAAGTCATACCAGGATCAATCACCACAAAGGCTTCAAAATACAAAATGCGTTCAATATCACGCAAAGTCATATCCAATACCATGCCTAAACGAGATGGCAAGGATTTTAAGAACCAAATATGAGCAACAGGTGCTGCTAATTCAATATGTCCCATTCTTTCACGGCGAACTTTGGACAAAGTTACTTCCACGCCGCATTTTTCACAAGTAACGCCAGCGTGTTTCAAACGTTTATACTTACCGCACAAACATTCATAATCTTTAATCGGTCCAAAGATTTTGGCACAAAACAATCCATCACGCTCTGGCTTATAAGTGCGATAGTTGATGGTTTCAGGTTTTTTAACCTCACCATACGACCAACTGCGAATTGTTTCCGGAGAAGCAATACCAATTTTAATCGCATCAAACTCTTTATCATTCAGAGCTTGTAAAGGATTTGTTAAATTTTTCAAGAAGTTCATTGTTAATTTCACTCCGTAATGCTTTCCGGCATACTACTTAACATCAACAGACATACAAATAAGTCTGCCGGAAAAGATTTAATGGGACACCAATTAAATACAAAATCACCAATTTTTACAATGACTTGCATATTAATTTATTAAATATGCAAGCCACTTAAATAATCCTAAAACTTAATTTTTCTGCTTATCGGATAACATAGCCAAACCAGCAGAAGTAATTACTAAAATAATACCAATTAAGGTTGTTATGTTAATACGCTCTCGCAAACAAACAACTGCTAACAATACTCCCCAAACAGGCTCTAATGCTACAAATATTCCGCTATGTGAAGCAGATATATAGGTTAAACCTTTATTCCATAACCATACTGCCACAATACTACACGCAACGCCTAAATAAATAACAGCCCAAATTCCAGAAATAGAAAAATTAATATTCCAATTATCCGTTGCTATCAATATCAGAGGCAATCCAAATAATGTACCCAACTGAATGGTTAATGCTGTATAAAATTTTGTATCCATAGTTTGCAACATTTTCTTGGATAATCTTAACCAAAAAGCGACAACCACCGTTGAAAACAATACCAACAAACAACCAACTAACGATATATCACTACTATTGGAAACACCTGCTACTAAAAATACACCTATAAAAGCTAAAAAAGATAATATCCATATTTTTTTGCAAACCTGTTCTCTAAAAAAAATTTGTCCAACCAATGCTACCATCAATGGTTCTAAACCAATCATCGTTACAGCACTGGAAGCAGAAGTTAATTTCAGCCCCCCAAACTGCAATAAAAAAGTAACAGGATGTGTTAAAATACCTAATAAAATCAATTGCTTTAAAATTCTCCAATCAATATATTCTTTCTTAAAAAATGAAAAAGTGATTGGTAGCGTAATTATTGTAGCTAATATCAAACGAAACAATACAACCAAAGCTGGATCTGCCATTTGATACGCTATTTTTCCAGCAATAAATGATGTCCCCCAAAGAAAAGTAGCAATCAGCAAATAAAACATTACATGCTTAAATTAGTAAGTTGTTTTCTTTCCGGCAGACTAATTTAATAAATAATTTAATATAAATAGTCTGCCGGAAAAGTTTTTAATGGCGTTCTAAATCAATATCCAATCCTAATGAACGAATTTCCTTAACTATCACATTAAATGATTCTGGCATATTCGCTTCAATACGATAATCACCTTTAACAACGTTTTCATACATTTTGGTACGACCATAAGTATCGTCTGATTTAACGGTAAGCATTTCTTGCAAGGTATAAGATGCACCGTATGCTTCTAATGCCCACACCTCCATCTCCCCGAGACGCTGACCACCAAATTGTGCTTTACCACCCAATGGTTGTTGAGTAACCAAACTGTAAGGACCTGTTGAACGAGCGTGCATTTTTTCATCAACCAAGTGGTGCAAGCGTAAGTAGTGCATCACACCTACGGTAACCTTGCGGTCAAATGGCTCACCTGAACGACCGTCATATAAGGTCATTTGGGTTTTACTTGCATTAAATTGTAATTTTTCAGTATGCGGATCATCATCTGGATATGCTAAATCCAACATTGCACGAATTTCTTTTTCATGTGCACCGTCAAACACTGGAGAGGCAAAAGTCATTCCTCGTGATAGATTTTTTGCCATCGCAATAATCTCTTCATCACTTAATGATGCTAAATCTTCTTTACGTCCGTGTTTATTGTAGATTTTTTCCAAGAATTGACGAATCTCTTTTACTTTTGCTTGTTCAGCAAGCATACGGTTAATGCGTTCGCCGATGCCTTTGGCAGCCCAACCTAAATGCACTTCCAAAATTTGACCGATATTCATACGGCTTGGCACGCCTAACGGATTTAACACAATATCCACAGGGCGACCGTCTGCCATATAAGGCATATCTTCCACAGGAGCGATTTTGGATACCACGCCTTTGTTACCGTGTCGTCCAGCCATTTTATCGCCTGCTTGCAAGCGGCGTTTAATGGCAATAAACACTTTCACCATTTTTTGTACGCCAGGTTGCAATTCATCACCTTGTGTTAGTTTTTTCTTCTTGATTTCGTATAACTCATCACATTCGGCAGCTTTTTGCTCTAAATTGTTTTTAATCAATTCTAATTGGCGTGCCAAATCTTCATCACTCATACGAATATCAAACCAATCATATTTAGATGGTAATTCATCTAAATATTCTTTGGTAATCTTCGCACCTTTGGATAATTTCAACGGACCACCATTAGCTTTTTGATCAATAATCATGCGTTCAATACGATCAAATGCGTCATTTTTGAAAATACGCAATTGGTCATTCAAATCTTTACGATAACGCTCTAATTCAGCATTAATAATCGATTGAGCACGTTTATCGCGTTGAATACCCTCACGCGTAAAGACTTGTACATCAATCACAGTGCCACTCATACCTGTGGGCATACGCAAAGAAGTGTCTTTTACATCAGATGCTTTCTCACCGAAGATGGCACGCAAGAGTTTTTCTTCTGGGGTAAGTTGGGTTTCGCCTTTGGGCGTTACTTTACCCACTAACACATCACCTGCTTCTACTTCCGCACCGATATATACAATGCCTGATTCATCTAAACGACTTTGCATACGTTCCGATAAATTAGGAATTTCACGAGTAATTTCCTCTGGTCCTAATTTAGTATCACGTGCCACTACATTTAATTCTTCAATGTGAATGGAAGTGTAACGGTCATCAGCCACCACTCTCTCTGAAATCAGAATAGAGTCCTCAAAGTTGTAGCCGTTCCAAGGCATAAAGGCAATGGTCATATTTTGACCTAATGCTAATTCACCCAAGTCAGTTGAAGCACCATCTGCCACAACATCTCCTTTGGCAATTTTATCGCCCACACGCACCACTGGGCGTTGGTTGATATTTGTGCTTTGGTTAGAACGAGTGAATTTAACCAAGTTGTAAATATCCACACCAACTTCACCAGCTACTGCTTCATCGTCATTCACACGTACCACAATACGATTGGCATCAACATAATCTACTACGCCTCCACGTTTAGCAACAATCGCGGTGGCAGAATCAATTGCTACTTCACGTTCAATGCCTGTACCGACTAATGGTTTTTCAGGACGCAAACAAGGCACGGCTTGGCGTTGCATGTTCGCACCCATCAAGGCACGGTTTGCGTCATCGTGTTCCAAGAAGGGAATTAAGGACGCTGCCACCGACACCACTTGACCTGTTGCCACATCCATATACTGCACGCGTTCTTTTTCGGCTAAAATGGTTTCACCTTTTTCGCGACAGGTTACCAATTCATCAATAAGTCTGCCGGAACTATCTAATTCTGCATTTGCCTGTGCAATAACATAGCGACCTTCTTCAATCGCTGATAAATAATCGATTTGGTCTGTTACTTGACAATCAACTACACGGCGATAAGGAGTTTCCAAGAAACCATATTCATTAGTACGCGCATAAACAGACAAGGAGTTAATCAAACCAATGTTTGGACCTTCTGGGGTTTCAATCGGACACACACGACCATAATGTGTTGGATGTACATCTCGCACTTCAAAGCCTGCACGCTCACGCGTTAAACCACCAGGACCTAATGCAGAAACACGGCGTTTGTGCGTGATTTCAGACAATGGATTGGTTTGATCCATAAATTGCGATAACTGGCTTGAACCGAAAAATTCTTTAATCGCAGCTGACACTGGTTTTGCATTGATTAAATCAGTTGGTGTCATTTTGTCATCTGATTCAGCTTGGCTTAAACGTTCTTTTACTGCACGTTCCACACGTGCCAAACCGCTACGGAATTGATTTTCTGCCAATTCACCTACTGAACGCACACGGCGATTACCCAAATGGTCAATATCATCGACTTCGCCATGACCGTTGCGTAATTCCACCAAAATAGCTATTGTGGCAACAATGTCTTCAACTGATAAAACCATGCCACCTTTTTCGGAAGCATCTTTCAAGGTTTCATTCATAAGACGTACAAACCATGCTCCTGCTTTTTCTTCCATCTTATGACCGTAGGTACGAGTGTTAAATTTCATACGACCTACATTAGATAAATCATAACTTTCTTCACTGAAAAATAAGCGTTGGAACAATGCTTCAACCGCTTCTTCGGTAGATGGTTCACCAGGACGCATCATGCGATAAATTGCAATACGTGCCGTATTTTTATCAGTAGTATCATCAACACGTAATGTATTGGCTATATAAGCACCTTGATCTAATTCATTTACAAATAAGGTAGAAATAGCCTTAACATCGTATGTATCTAATTTAACCAACAATTCTTCGGTAATTTCTTCACCAGCAGAAGCGATAACTTCGCCACTTTCAGGATTAATTACATCAGATGCTAAAATCTTTCTTAATAAGGTATCCGCATCAACATCAATCTTGGTAATTTTGGCATTTTCAATATCTCGTACATTTTTAGCAGTAATACGCTTACCTTTGGCAACAATTACATTACCTTCTTTATCCTTAATATCTGCACGAGCTACTTCACCTTTCAGACGAGACATGATTAATTTGGTTTGAATGCCTTTTTTGCTCAAATGAAATTCTTCAAAGTCATAGAACATTGCCAAAATTTGCTCTACGGTATAGCCCAACGCTTTGAGCAAAATGGTTACCGGCATTTTACGACGACGGTCAATACGGAAATACAAACAATCTTTGGGGTCAAATTCAAAATCCAACCACGAACCACGATAAGGAATAATGCGTGCAGAGAATAATAATTTCCCTGACGAATGAGTTTTACCCTTGTCGTGTTCAAAGAATACACCTGGTGAGCGATGCAACTGCGATACAACAACACGTTCTGTACCGTTGATGATAAACGAACCTGATGGGGTCATTAATGGAATTTCCCCCATGTATACATCATTTTCTCGTATTTCTTTAACCTGCTCTGTGGTTGAATCTTTGTCCAATAATACTAATTGGATACGTGCTTTTAGAGGTGCAGCATACGTGATCCCACGCAATTGACATTCTTGAATTTCAAAAGCTGGCTCTCCTAAAACGTAATGCACAAACTCAAGCCTTGAATGACCATTATGACTTACTATTGGAAACACTGCATTAAATGCTGCTTGTAAGCCTTGATCTTCGCGTTTATCAAACGGAACATCACTTTGTAAAAACGTTGCATAAGAATCTAACTGGGTTGCCAATAAAAAAGGCACTTCCAATACATTGGTACGTTTGGCAAAACTTTTGCGGATACGTTTTTTTTCAGTAACAGAATAAGTCATCGATTCACCCCGAGTTGGAATTGAATTTGAGTGTTGAATATTCAATAAACTATCTATAATCTGATAATTCTATTGAAGATTCAACATTCTATTTATAAATAAATACTGCACATCAATAATACTTGTAATAAAAGACACGACAAGGCTGGACAGAGAAAACTGCCAGCCTGCGTGTTTTTTAAGCCGTTATTTGAGTTCGGCTTTCGCACCTGCTTCGGTGAGTTGTTTAACGATGTCTTCGGCTTCTGCTTTGGCAACGCCTTCTTTAATGGTTT
>JAFZMY010000045.1 GCA_017553165.1 Neisseriaceae bacterium | reverse complement strand
TAAGATAACCGATCCTATTAAGTTTTTTCAGGAAGCCTGTCCAAGAAATACACCGCAGGTTCATATTAACGATATTAACGAACAATATCTGTCGGAATTTTTGGAAGCCCTGCAAGCGTCTATTAACCAAATGTCGATGAATGGCGAACGCATTTCGCATTTGCCCTCCAAAGGGCGTGAGTTGTCGAAATTTATGTCCGAAACATTAGACGATTCGTGGCAAGCCATTCGCGGTATGGAAGTCTTGTCAGTCGGTATTGCCAGCATTTCTTACGATGATGAATCCAAAGAAATCATCAATATGCGTAATAAAGGTGCGATGCTCACGGACGCAAATATTCGCGAAGGCTTTGTACAAGGCTCAATCGCACGCGGTATGGAAGCGGCAGGAAGCAACGAAGCAGGTGCAGGCACTTCGTTTATGGGCATGGGAATCGGCATGGCAGCAGGCGGCGGCTTTATGGGTCAGGCTTCAACTACCAACTTGCAGCAAATGCAAATGCAACAACAGCAAATGCAACAAGCCCAACAAGCGGCGGCAAATGAATGGCAATGTGCCTGCGGTGCGAAAAACAACGGCAAATTCTGCGGCACATGCGGCACAGCCAAACCTGAAAGTGGCAAATGCACACAATGCGGTGCGACTTTACCCGCCAACGCTAAATTCTGCACAGAATGTGGTAGCAAAGTTGCCATTGCAAGTACTTGCACAAAATGCGGTACAGCATTACCTGCCGATGCTAAATTCTGTAACGAATGCGGAGAACGCAGAGCTTAAAACTTCGACATATTTTTAAATTACTTTTTGTAATTAATCGTCATTCATAAGCGTTAGCGAAGAATCTATTTTATAAACAATATTGAGTTTCTTCGCTAACGCTTGTTTCATAAATAGAAACCTGCAAAACCTAATTTTTTACAGTAACTTTCGTATGTTGGGTCGAAAGACCCACCAATCGCACTGCCGGAAAGGTTTTTAAGTCTGCCGGAAAAGGTTTTTAAGTCTGCCGGAAAACTTTTTAAGTCTGCCGGAAAGTTTTTTAAGTCTGCCTTAAAAAGTTTTTTAAGTCTGCCGGAAAGGTTTTTAAGTCTGCCGGAAAAGTTTTTAAGTCTGCCGGAAAGTTTTTTAAGTCTGCCTTAAAAAGTTTTTTAAGTCTGCCGGAAAATTATTATGCTTTTGCCAAATTTACCAATATTTCCCTAACAGTTTTCCATGCTTCGCCATTTTCTACACCTTTGATTTGACGGTCGGCTAATGCACAATTTTGTAATGCGTCCAATAAACGGCGTGTACCAATACGTTTTAATGCTTTGGGTGCTAAAACCTGCTTATCTCCCCACAAACGTAAAGGATTTCGAAGTTGATAAACTGTTTGCCCTTGTTTAAGTCCAGCTTGCAAACGCAATAAGATACGAATATCTTCTGCCACTGACCATAATAATAAAATTGGTTCTCCGCCCTCTTCTGCTAAACCATCAACTAAACGTATAGTACGCAAAACATCACCACTTAACCACGCAGATGATAGTTGAAACACATCAAAACGTGCCACATTTGCTATCGCATTTACTGCATCTTCCATGCTTAAACAAGAGCCTTGTGGGTGTAATAGTGATAATTTTTCAATTTCCTGCCGTGCAGCTAATAAATTACCTTCTACTCGTTCAGCAAAAACTGCTAATGCTTCTTTTTCGATAGTTAAACCAAATTGTTGTAAACGCCTTTCAATCCATGCAGGTAAATCTGCTGCACCAACGGTTTTGGCATCAAAAACCACTCCTGCTTTTGATAAATGTGCAAACCATTTAGCTTTCTTTTGTGCAGTTTCTAATTTAGGCAAAAAAACGATAACTGTTGTATCAGGATGTTTTTTTTCTGCTAATTCAACCAAAGCATCAGAACCAGTTCTTCCTGGTTTGCCAGAAGGAATATGTATTTCTAATAATTTTTTATCGGCAAACAAAGTTGGGCTGTCAATCGACAATAAAATTTCAGACCAATCAAAATGTTGATCGACGGTAATGCTTTCTCTTTCGCTAAATCCTTGCATTTGTGCTACATGACGTAATCTATCTAATTCCTCAATACGAAGTAAATCTTCTTCGCCATGTATAATGTATAAACTTGCCAAAGGAGTATCTTTTGTTGTCTGCATATCAAGGTTCTTTCGCAATAGTTGGGGAGATAAAAGTCATACGGCGTACAATTTGACCAACTGCATCTTGGTACATATCTTGCCACAACTCATTTTCTTCTTGTTGTTTACCAAACAAATCATCATCAGAATAAGATAAAGTTCTCTGCAAAACTACACTAATCGGATTACCCATATTCTGCCCATCTACTTGAATTTGAGCCGAAACTCGCAAAGTTAGCAGATATTCAGACACTGTCCCTATACTCGAAAGAGAACCTATGTCCTTGTTACGCGTTAATTCAGTCAAGTGGAATATGGCAACATCGCTATCTGCCCTATCCACAACAACCGCACCATATCGCTTTAATTCATCATGCAATGGATTGGATAAATCTCCAACATTTTCTAATCGCCAATTTTTATACGGCAAACTTGAAACTTCGGAACCCACACCACGTAGATGAAAACCACAAGAAGTCAATAAAAATAAAACACATATAAGTAATAATTTGATTTTATTCATATAATTAAAATAACAATTGCCAAACACAAGGCTTACATTGTACCTAAATAATAAATTTCATGCGATGTGCATTTGATAGTTAAAAGATAGTGCAAAACCATGTTTTAACAATTCACGATACCATGTTAAGCAAATAATATTTTGTAAAACAATAAGTTAATATTATTTGCTTTGATATAATGAAACTGATAAATGGTGAATTGAGCATCAACATTGGTTTACCTTATATGTTAGAAATCCACGCGTTATTTACACATGGGGTTGAGAAAAATAAGCCTTCAAGACTTCGAAAGGTGTATCACCATTCAATCCCTTGTGTGGCTTAACCGTATTATAAAAATTGATAAATCGACACAATTCTTTCTTCCTGTGTTCGCTATCAACAAACTCTATTTTATCATGCCACATATCCATCAGCGTTCTAATAACTCGTTCCGCTTTGCCATTAGTTTGTGGGTGTGCTGGTTGGGTGAATTTCTGGTTAATTCCGTTTTGAAAACAGGCAAGACCAAAGGGGTGATGTGGCGTGCCTTTGTATTCTGTACCGTTGTCGGAATACACGCATTCAATCAAGTATGGACAAGGCTCAATCACATCTTCCAACAAGAATTTCGCAGCACTATTCGCTGTTTTGTCAGGCATAATCGCAGCGTAAAGTTCTCGTGAGAAATCATCAATCGCAACAAATAAATATTCTCGCTTAT
>JAFZMY010000044.1 GCA_017553165.1 Neisseriaceae bacterium | reverse complement strand
GCCTAAAAAACCATATAACACTATGAAAAAACTACTTATCCTCACCCTAATGCTTATTTTTGCCGTCCTGACCGCTTGGCTTTGTGCTGGCACAGGTTTGGGCAGTTGGCAAAATCCACACACATTAGACGCAAACTTGCTTTCCCTGCGATTGCCACGCATTGTGAATGCCGTATTAGTGGGTTTATCGCTATCGGTTGCAGGAGCGGCGTTGCAAGCCTTGTTTGAAAATCCGCTTGCTGACCCTGGATTGATTGGCACATCGGGCGGAGCGGCTTTGGGAGTGGTTTTGGTGTTGTCATTAGGATTTATCGGCATAGGTATTCCGCTTGCCGCTTTTTCAGGCAGCCTGATTGTGTGTGTTTTCGTATTATTTGCTCACCGACTATTCGGCGGTGGCAAGGCTGGGCTTTTGATTATCGGCTTTATTATCAGTGCGTTCTGTTCGGCTGTGGTGAGTTTAATTTTGTTTTTATCCGATGATTTTGTCTTGCGTTCTGCTATGACTTGGCTTGCAGGTTCGTTGGCCGAAGCAGGATTTGTATCGCCCATTTACGCCGCAACTTCTATGTTTTTGGGTTTATGCCTGCTTATTCCGATGGGACGGCATTTAGATATTTTGCTATTAGGCGAAGATACCGCCATTTCAATGGGTATAAAAGTATATAAAATCAGAGCATTAGCCGTAGCAGGAGCAGCATTACTCACAGGAGCAGCCGTATCCTTATCAGGAATGATAGGCTTTGTGGGTATGATGATTCCGAACTTAATGGCAGTCATTTTTCGCGGCTCTCGCACCAAAATTATGCTGTTATCCGCCTATGTCGGAGCATTATTTTTGCTGATTACCGACACCGCCGCCCGCACCGTAGCGTATCCAGTGGATTTGCCTGTGGGTATTGTGATTTCCCTAATCGGAGCACCATTTTTTGTATGGTTGTTTGCAATGTCGATGAAAGGTAGAAGCGTATGAGTTTAACCGCACAAAATATTATGATTACAGCCAAACAAAAAACGCTGTTAAATATCAATAATATAAGTCTGCCGGAAAACCAAATCACCGCCATTATCGGCTCAAACGGAGCAGGCAAAAGCACGCTACTCAAAGCCTTGCGTGGTTTGTATGCACACATTGCACCGCAATTTAATGGGCAATCGGTTAAAGAAATGACCGCACACGGCAAAATCGCCTTTGTTGGACAGCACGAAGGTTTTAATACACCTTTGTCGGTTTTGGAATATGTTTTATTAGGACGCTTTCCGCACCTTTCATGGTTTGCCAAGCCAAATCGCCAAGATATTGAAAATGCAGAAAAAATTTTATCAGATTACGAATTGCAACACCTAATCAACAGCCCCATACAAACGCTATCAGGTGGCGAAAAACAACGAGCCGCCATTGTGCGAGCCTTAATGCAGGAAACTGATGTCATCTGTTTAGACGAACCGTGTAACCATTTGGATATTCGTCATCAACACAAACTGATGAGCGATTTAAATAAACGAAAACAAAACAACAAATTAACCGCAATCATTGTGCTACACGACTTAAATTTATCCTACCGCTACGCCGACTTTATCGTGCTACTTAACAACGGCAAACTCGTATCCTGCGGCACACCGAATAAAGTGATGACAAGCGAAACTTTATCAAATGCTTATCGCTGGGAGATTCAACAAACAAAACACGGCAAACACGCCATTTATTTTGCTGCGTAAAACAAGTTATAGTCAATTCAAACCAAAAACAAACAAGGCAAGGTAACAATGTATGATTTTGGTATGAATTGACTATATGATACTCCTGCAAAACTTGATTTTTTTATTCATTTTTTGGCAAATACCAAACAATATCCGCTAAATCTGAATGAAGTGTTTCGCCGTTATCGGCGGTTAAAATAATGACCAAAACTTTTCCTTGATAATCAGCGTCTTGCAAAAACAATGGCACGCCAATATTTTTTGCCGTATGTACCGCTCCTGCAATTAAATAGGCAGGTTTAGGGGCGTTTAATAATTGCTGTGCCATATAATTATCTTTAAATTGTTGTTGATTAACAAATAGTTGTGGATTACCGTGTTGTATATGTTGCATCATCATTTCTAATAACGCGGCTCGCACTTCATCAGCAGATGATTTTTTTCCTTGTGGAATAAAATTTTGAGCATTGGCTATTTGTTGCTTGTTAGGCAATCCTGCTAATACCACTGCTTGATTTTTTAATAAATAATGCACGATATTTCCATAATCTTGCCAATTCCAAGAATGTTGCCAATTTATTTTATTTTCCAAATTGCGAACACCTGTTTTACCACCATTATTCAACCATTGTTGCACTTCACTAATTGCTGATTGTTGATCTGCGTTAATCATTTCTAATATAACCGAACCATTTTTTCTTATATCTTCGCTTTTTTTCAATAATTGCTCTTCTGCAAGATGATGAGTATTTTGATTATGCTGTTCGCCAATTAAAACAATATCAGCACTTTTTAATTGTGATAGCAATTCGTCTAATGAAATATATTGTTGATTTTGGGTAGAAAATATTTTTTCAGGCAGCCTAAAATTATTTTCTGCATATATATTTTGTTGAATAAACAAAATGCAAAACGATAATAAAATATATTGAACAACTTTCATATTATCTCCATATCAATATTTTCAGGCTGCCGGAAACATATTAAAAGCGAATAGAAACGCCACCGTAAATACTCCTACTACGCCCAGTTCCTTGATTAGATTGACTACCAACGGTATTACCTGTTCCCAATGTACCGCCACTTAACGCATAGTTATAAACACGATTGGTGATATTATCAACATTCAAAAAAAGTTGAACATTATCAGATGGTTTATAAGTAGCATACAAATCAGCAACTACACCTGAACTTTTTATTTGTTCGGTTAATTGTTTATCTTGATCGGTATCCACACCTGATGCTAAATTGTCTTTGCCAGTGTAATTTAATCGCATACCTACGGTGAGTTTTTTATCCAACCAACGCGTGCCAAAATCTAATAACCATTGTTGTTCTGGCATGGTGCGAATATGAGAAAAACCCATATCAGCCAAATAATCATGGGGGAAATTAGTTTTGGTGCGACTATATACTAAATTAGCATAAAAACGACCAAAATCATAACCACCTTCTATTTCCCATCCGTGCATTTTAGTTTTATTGGGGATATTATGATACAAACCCACTATGTCATAGGCAGAACCAGCACCGTAATTTAAGTAGTCATCAATACCGCAAACGCCATAAATTGTTCCGTCCCCACTGCCGTCTCCGCATAAATAAAATTGATTTTGCAATATATAATTTTTGACACGATTATTAAAATAATTTACTTTTAATTGTGCCGTATCATCAGGTTTGAATATACCATTTTTAAATATATTAACACCCATATCACGATTAAAACTGCTTTCGCCTTTTAAATCAGGATTAATAGAATACGGATTGGAACGAGCATTGTTCGCATACATAAATTCATGCACATTAGCACCACGCGAACTTTTTCCGATATTAGTATAAATTTGCAACCAATCTAACGGAGAATAAGCAATGGTTAATCGTGGATTGATAAAATGCTCACTGCTATTGAAACTATCGCCATTTAATCCTAATGCAGGCTGCATTAAAGGAATAGAATCATAAGTGCCATTTTCTAAATCAACAGGTATTCCTTTACCCTGTTTTTTATAGCGTTCGTAATTCAAGCTAAACCCAATAGTCAAATTTTGATTTTTCCATTCGCTATCCATAAAAATAGCATTTAATTTTTGCTGTCCGTTAATCAATAATTCATCAACAGCATCATTAGTAAAACTGTATTTATCACCTTGATAACGAGTATTCATATATTTGAAACCGTAATTAAATGATAAATCACTATTTTCTAACTCAAAATTACTCTGATTTTGAAGCGTTACAGATAATGACGGATTACGAGTTTTTCTATCCGTTGCGTCATTATATTGCGAATGTTCTTGATTGATAAATTTCTGCTTTGCTTTGGCATAAGATATATCCGCCTTAAAATCAATCCAATCTGATAGAGGATTAAAATTGTATTTTAATAATGAAGTGCGGCTTTTGATATTCAACGGCGTATGATTATTACTGAATTTACTGCTATTTGTCGAATGACTGAATATAAAATTATGATAACGATTGGGCTTATATTCTATTTTTGCCAAACCGCTACGAGACTGCAAACCGCTTTCTAACGCAATCGTATCATCATAACTATCCGAAGCAATTTGTTCGCCCGCACCGTTTTTATAGCCATATTTATTTTTCAGGCTGCCTGCACCTAAAATAGAAATTTTTCCACCATTATCAAACTCCTGTCGTAAAGCAGCACTCACCATACCATTTTTGCCATATCCATTACTACCCATACGATAAGTTGTTACTGCACCAACACTCTGTCCTTTTTTAATAATATCATCAGCACTAATCGTACGAAATTCTGCACTACCAGCCAACGCACCCACACCTGACGCACCAGCAACCGAACCGCGTTTAATATCCGTGCCAACAATAAAATTTTCATCAATATAGGCAGTTGAACCATTCCAGCCATGAGCAGGATTCTGTTGAAAAAATGACTGCGACACCCCATCAACAGTAGTATTAACACGCCCCATACCTTCCAAGCCACGAATATTCACAGCAACTCCACCTTGACCAATATCGTGTTGCGTTGCCACGCCTGGCACAGAACGAATAATGGTATTCAAATCCTGCCCAAAAATATCGGCATCACGATGACTTACCGCCGCTGGCATTTGATAAGGCTGTTGCAAACGCGAACCAATCACGGTAATGGTTGATAATTCTGTACTGTTAGTGTCTTGTTTTTCATCAGATTGTTCATTATTTTCTGCCCAAACAGGATAACAAAAAAATAAACTTGCCAACAAACAAGTCAATGAAGATAAACGAAAAACCGATGTTTGATTATTCATAATGTGCGTGCTTTCAATATAAATTATAATAATAATGATAATGATTCTACATTACTATGTAAATGAAAGTCAACATACAAGATATTGACTTTTTCTATTACACCTTTCAGGCTGCATATACAATCAGATATTCCTGCAAAACCATTGTTTTTACCATTTGTCATTTTGAGCGAAACGAAAACGAAGTTTCAGCGAAGATAAAAATCTATTTATTAAACAATCAATTAGATTCTTCATTTTTCTTCGAAAAATTCTTCAATGATGGGTTTTGCATGAGTCTCAATCAATTCAAACCCAAAACGAACAAAGCAAAGTAACAATGTATGCTTTTGGTCTGAACCGACTGTATTTTTGTGAAATTGAATGACAATACAATACCATTCGGCATTTTTATCGTCTTTTCTTAAACAATAATTGATATTCATTCTTATTTATATTATAATTGCGAATAATTATCAACAAATATATTGCGTTAAGCAATTGCTGTTTCAATACTTTTTAAGGATTAAATGCTGATGAAAAATGCTCAACTCACGGTTTTAACGGTTTCTTTGGCAACGGTTTTTTCAACAACGGCTTGTGCTGATGAAAATAATGTTTCAGG
>JAFZMY010000043.1 GCA_017553165.1 Neisseriaceae bacterium | reverse complement strand
TAACTCATTCCAAACGGCTTCCAAATCAGCCACTTTCACGACTACCGCACACACATTGGTGAAGTCGGTCATATCAATATCCATTACCTTATATTCAGTAATGAACGCAAATTCAACACCTTGCGATACGGCAATTCTCATAGTAATTATTCCTTGTTAGTAAGATTAGCGATGCGGATTATATAAATTTATTTCAAAAAATACAGTTTTTTTACTCGTATGATAACACTATGCAAACGAGTATAAACATATAACATACGGAAATATAACAACATTTCATTTAAAAATATTTTCCGGCAGACTTTATAATTGTATGCTATACGAAGTCTGCCGGAAAAAATTTTTACTTAATTTTAAACCGCACAAAAATCATCACCTTGTGCTTTGGCACAACACTCACACCGCCCTAATTTATCTAATGGTAATTTAGGCAATGTTTTGGTTAATTCCTTATATATAACTTTATTTGTAGCAAACCATTTCCCATCTTCATCAAAAAATCCATCTACTTCAATCACAGGACTATATCCCCTATAACCGCATATAGCACAACAATTAATGTACTTTTTAGCAGAACGATTCCAACACTCGATGTATAAAGAAAAACCTCGTTTAGTATGTTTGCTATGCGACATAATAAATTTTTCATTCCTCGACAGAAGATAGAAAATGAATACGTCCCAATGCAACTGGATAATCACGACTTTTCTGCCATGCACGAATCGTCAAATGAGAAATACGACTACCTTTACGTGTTAGCGAACAATCAGCATACAAATCAGCAGGTTTCGCAAAACGTAAATAATCCAAAGAAAAATCCACTGTTTTAGGCAATTTAACAAACGAAGCATTAACCTTTAAAAACACCGCAGCACAACTTTCCATGAAACCACCAGTCAAGCCACCATGCAATGCTGGCAACACCGTATTGCCAATCAACATATCCTGAAAAGGCAAATGAAAAGAAATTTGTTGCAATTCTTCATCAAACCCAACACGCATACCGATAAACTTTGCATACGGCATATTTTGATAAACTTCTTCAGTTAATTTTTCATCAAAAACAAAAGATTCCATTTTATCTTCTCCACTACTTGGGCTGATTATCCAAAATTTTCATATAAGTTGCAGTTTCCAAAGCAAAAGGATCCATCACCCGCATATAGGTCGCAGTTCCCAAAGCAAAAGGATTATTAGCATATTCTGCAAAACAAATAGTACGAACAAAAGCAACTTGTCCGCTTAAACGAAAACATTCAGAAGTGGCAAAAATCTTCCCCTTATTAGGAGCAGCACATAGATAATCAATGCGTAAATCCAATGTAGCCAACGCCTCCGGCACTTCCAAATAAGCTGCCACAGCCGTTGCACCTGTAATATCCACCAATGGGGTAATCACGCCACCATGAATAACACCAGTATCCACATGCCCAACAAATTCTGGTCTCCATGGAATGCTTAATGTAGGCTGATGACCAACCATTTTTTCAAACTTCATACCCAAAGCCTTACAATGCGGCAAGGAAATAAAAAAATTTTTGAGTGTTTCAAAAATCTCTGCATTTTCTGGTGTCTGCATATTCTATTTACCTATATATTGATAGAAGATTAGATTTTCACATCATTATCGCACATTAATGCCATTAGCTTCATTTCAACTTGCACACAAAATACATAAGTCTGCCGGAAATCACGTAAAACATACCACTTTAACAAAACGAGGTTTGTTTAATACAAAGTATCAAACTTTTGACAAACGAAGTTTATCAAAAAAGATTGCGAAGCAATCAAACCGAAGTTTCTGCAAGCGAAGTGAAGCTAAAACATATTTTTGTAAACTCCTGCAAAACTGGTAGATGCAAGATGAGTTCGAGGCGTAGTAGCACTTAAAATCGAAGACATAACAAGTAGAAAGGCTATCGTTTAGAGCAACGCACAACGTTACGAAATGTGCCACAGATACCGGTTTTGCATGAGTCTCTTTTGATGAACCTTACCAAACAACTTTCCGGCAGACCTAACCTATTAACTTCATACAAACACATCATTAAAACAAAAACACAAGCTACAATCGACTAATAATTTTCTTTATTTATCAAATAAATAATATTTTTTTTAACACAAAAATAAAACAGCACTTGACTCATAACAAAAGCTTTGCGTATAATCGCCAATTCTTTACGGAGGGATTCCCGAGCGGTCAAAGGGGGCAGACTGTAAATCTGTTGCGAAAGCTTCGAAGGTTCGAATCCTTCTCCCTCCACCAAAATTCGATTGACGGGAAGCGTCAGTCGTCATTTTTTAAGCATTATTGGTTTAAGCATTAATGACGACCACAAAGGCGGGTGTAGTTCAATGGTAGAACAGAAGCCTTCCAAG
>JAFZMY010000042.1 GCA_017553165.1 Neisseriaceae bacterium | reverse complement strand
TGAAAGCGGCAAATAAATTGCATTGCGTAGGACAACTTATGCCGTATTACGCCTAAAATTAGGCAAAAAGCCTGAAAATTGGCTAATTGGGGTGTAAAAATGTCTATTTTTCGCTGTTTTTTGCCTATTTCTTAATGAAATTGAGAAAATTATCATTTTCAGGCTGCCTGAAAATTTGTTTTAACACATTTTTACTAAAAAATTTGGGGTTTTGCAGGGGTTTCTGAAAATACAATGGTTTATGCGGATAAGGGTTGTTGCAGTGAAGAGAACCGCAATCACTTAAAAAATCGTGGTTTAAAAAATGGAATTATGGATAAGGCGAAGAAAGGCACACCTTTGACGGACGCTCAACTGCAACGCAACAAAAAATTAACGCAAACTCGCTATGTGGTTGAACGCACATTCGGCACAATACACCACATTTTTGGCGGCAAACGGTCGAGTTACTTCGGCTAAAAAAAATGCGAAGGTCAGTTTTTGCTAAAAGCAATCTGTGCCAACCTGCTGAAAGCGGCAAATAAATTGCATTGCGTAGGACAACTTATGCCGTACTACGCCTAAAATCAGGCAAAAAGCCTGAAAATAAGCGGATTTGGGGGTAAAAATGTCTATTTTTGCCTTTTTTTTGCCCATTTTTAGGTATAAATGAGAAAATTCTCATTTTCAGGCTGCCTGAAAATTTGTTTTAACACATTTTTACTAAAAAATTCGGGGTTTTGCAGGGGTTTCACTATTGGAAAACGCAGACAACATAATGCCCCCTTAAACAAACTACGTTTAAGGGGGGAATATGTTGTTTAATCGGCTTGATGTACAGCTACTTAATTACTCACAATTAGCGCAATAAACACACGCCAAACCACAACAAACAACATAAATTGTAGTTTGCCAATATGTTCTAACTCACTGAAATATCTTATTATAGAATTTCAACAATATTTCTTGCCGCACGTTTAGCGTCTAAGAAAATCAAGCCTAATTTTGCACCTTCACGAGCAATAACAGTCAATACCGCATCTGCACCAGCATGAGTCATCAAAATGTAGCCACTGGAACCTTTAACCATCACTTGTTCCAATTCACCACGATTTAACTCACGTGCAGTACGTTCGCCAAGAGCCAACATTGCAGCTGCCATAGCACCAACACGATCTTCATCAACATCAGTTGGCAATAACGCCGCCATCGTTAAACCGTCAGCAGAAATAACAGCAGAAGCTTCAATATCTGCAGAAGAACCATTCAAATCGCTCAAAATGGATTTAAGCATTTGCTCACGCATACTTTTAATCTCCGAAAGTTAAGTTAAAACACATATTAAATTGCGCTAAAAGCAACAAAAAAACTATTGTCTTACACCGTAACGACGGTATAACACTTGAATCAATTCCACAAAACTATCATTTTGTAGTTGTGGATTACCACCAATGACTAAAATCAACTTGTTATCGCCAAAATACATTGGGAAAAATGCTAATTCACTACGTCCAGTAGGATCACAAACTGACCAAGAGTTTTGGTTGATATTTAAGTTGTTTTTAATCAACAGGGCATGTTGTTCCGATAAGCGAGCAACCTCACCAGCTAATGCAGCAATCTCTTCTGATGATTCATGATGAAAACCTGCTGTTGCAAAGTACAAACCATTATCATCAGCAATCAATGCTTTACCAGTATCAGATAAACGTCCCAACATTTCCGGAAGACGACTCTCTAAATTGTCTTGTGAAACAATTGTAGGGGTTTCTTCACCATATAAAAATTCCAAACGTTGCAAGCGATAAAGCAAGCTAACTGCTGTTTCGTAATTATCTGTCCCTGCCCACTCTAACACAATATCTTTGCTAACTGGTTTAGGCTTTTCCAAACGTAAAATATTGTATAACAAATTTCTACTTGGATTAGGTTGGTAACCAGATATGGCGTAATACGCCCCCGCAGGAGTTATCCTCGGATACAGTTGTGTTTGTAATGAAAGACTGTTGTCCATAAAAATCTCACGCCTCCAAGCCAGGGTCAATTGAAAATAACAATGCTACAACCAAATGTTTAATGTCATTAGGCTCGCGACCATCTACTTCAAACACGGGAACGTTTAATTTCCGATCCGCTAAAAAATGCTGAAAGACATCAATAGTTGGAGCTGGTTTTACATCCATTTTAGTTACACCAATAACCACTGGCGCATATTCTAATAAATCCTTAAACGCATCTAAAAAGAATTCTAAATCTTTCAGGGGAGATGGGCGAGTGTTATCCAACAATAGAATTAAACCCAAAGCACCAGTACTTAAAATCTCCCACATGAAATCAAAACGCTCTTGACCAGGAGTGCCGTACAGGTGAACTTTTGTTTCTTCATCTAAATAGATGACACCATAATCCATAGCAACGGTTGTGTGATCTTTACGAGCTAGTGTCATATCTGACGCTCGTGCATCAGTCATAATAGGAGGCTCATCACTAATAGCTGCAATCGCTGTTGTTTTGCCTACCCCAACCGGACCTGTAAAAATAATTTTACTTTCTATCATAAACACTTGCCTCTGGTTTTAATTTTGGTTACTTATTACCTTTTTCTACCAAGCGATTCATCAACCGTTGCAACATACCTGTGGACTGCGAACGATATTTTTGTCTTACGACAATGCCATCTTCTTGCAAGCCATTTCCTTGCACTTTACTATCTTCTTTACCACTATCTTCTTTACCACTATCTTCTTTTGAAGCCTGCATAGCTTGAATGGTATTCAAATCAGTTGCTAATAAACCGACTGTATAAGTAGCAGAAATGAAATTTAGCAAATCTACTAATTCTACACGTAATATTTTGTACAGTATATGTAAGTTAGCGGTTGTTTGCGTCATAAACGCTGATAGTCTCATGGCATCAGGAATATGTGCCAATCTGGTTAGATTAGGCCAACCTTTTAATCTAATTAGTGTGTCAGGACTAATAGCTGAAATTAAACGTCCTCGACCACTCCACAATGCAAATTGCCATAAACAAGACTTAAAACTAACTTTTGCACTTTGTCGCCACGCAGGATTATCTGCAATATATTTAATCATAATCTCTTGCGTATCATCATTTTCGCAGATGATTTTAAGCTCATCAGGCGGCATAGCCAACAGAATTTTCTGAATCGATGGGAAAACGATTAGCAGAGGTTTCTTTTGATAAACCAAAGCAACATCTTTATCTTGTAAACATACCTTACGCAGTGCTCCTAATAAACCTCTTTCTGCACTAAACACTTCCATATTAGCAGTTGGCAGTTGTTCTTTGCGTTGAAATTTTCGTACAACAAATTGTTGGTCATCAGGAGATGATTCTTTTTTCTTGGTAGCTATTTTTTCTTTACGTGCTTGTTCCGCTTTTTCGCGTTCCTGTTGTTTGACAACAGGATTAAACACTCCTTCACCTTTCATAACTGCTCTAATGAGAGGGAAGAGAGTTTCCACTTTTACTGGTTTTGCAAGGTATGGAACACTAAACGTAGGTTCAGATACCGAACAGAAAATAGCAGGTAAATCTGGGTGTTGTTGTTTGAAATCGTGCCAAGTTTGCATTCCTCCTACACCATCTACATCTACAATAGCTAATTGAGGTGCTTCACCTGAAATTCCATCAACTATGACATAACGTACCGCAGCATGCATCTTGAATGCCATACGGAATACTGCCATCTTTTTGTCATCCATTCCAACTAATAGAATGTTTACTATGGGAGATTTAGATTGCATCTTTAACCTCTTTCAGTCATACGTTGCGTCAAATTACTCAAAGCGATTCTTACTTCTTCTGGTAATTCAACACCTTCACTGCGAATCTTGATCGAAAATGCTTCAAATCGTTTCCAATTTTCTGAACGCTCATAAAGATCCAGTAGCATGGTGTACAATTGAGACTCTTGTTTACAAACTGCCACGCCTTTTTCTAATGTATCAATAGCTTCATCTATTTGACCATACATTAACTGACCTTCGGCTTCCTGCATAATCTCTTCTACTTCATTGGCAGCATACCCTGTTCCTATATCTCTAACTTCTGTAACTAACGGCAACATTTTTGCCTTAACATTACTTGCGTTTTCGATTAGATAGCCATATTTAATGCCGATTTCTCTTAATTCTATTTCATTAGGTGCGTCTTCTAATTCATTAAACAGTGGGTGTTGTCCTAACGAATATCCCCAGCCTAACATTTTTTCTTTAACGAGACGACCATATTTTCCGAGAATTGAGTATAAATTCCATAAATGTTCAGCATAGTTATTAATATCTCGATGCTGATAGTCCATGTTTAACACATCTATGATAATGGCTGCTGGACGTTTTGCCTGCGGTATAACTCGGTTGTATAAGTTTACAGCAGGTGCATAACCGATTTCTTTACCTAATAAGCGGACAGCTTTTTCGCCAGATGAGAAAGCTACAATTGTTTCTCTTTCATCTGCATCGATACCAAAGACACGTTTGAATCCTCGTACTAATTGTTTTGCATCGTCCAGTTTGGAGAAGTAAGCTTCGCGGTTGTTGTATTGAATTGTAGATTGGAAGTTATTTTCTACTACTTCATCTACCACAGGTTTGGTTTCTGTAATATTAATTTCAAAGCCGTCTTCTTTAACAACATCTCTGGCAACTTCTTCTACGCCCCAATTTAATTTTTCTTCTGCAAATACACGTAAATTCAAATTGTCAGGTTCTAACTCAAATCCCATTCTGACAACGTCTTCTAATTCATCACGATTAAATTGGTCGTGGAATTCTTCTAATGCCAAAACAAAATTATCAAGTTCTCCTGCTTCTAAATACATACCACACAGTTCAAACACCAATTCTTTGGGCTTGTTTTCTTGTAATGATAAATATCCTCTTAACGAATTTGCAGCCTTATTGAAGTATCCAAACTGTTTGTATACTTTGTATTCTGTTAAGTCATCTACTTGGGCAACAGATACTTCTGCTGCTTGACCGCTTTCCCAACCGCTATCGCTTAATTCGAAAGTTTTTTCGATGTGAAAATCGTCAGCTCTAATTTCAGTTCCAACAGTAGGTGCTGTTGGTTGGGTTGGTGTTTGAGCCTGTTCTACTGGTGCTACAACAGGCGATGCAGTTACTTGCTCGTTAATTACTGGTGGAACAGATACTGGCGAGTGTTGCTCTATGGTGTCATAGCCAACATCATTATCATTGGCTTGATTTTTCTTTCGTAGAAAGAAAAATAACACGCCAGCCAGTACTAATACGAGTACTATGATTACAATAATTAGCGGATTATCCAAAATAGAGCCCTCTTTCAATTTCTATTAAAGTGGAATGTCTAAACCACCATCAAAGTTTAAATCAAATAGTTGCTAATTTTACCGCACCATTTATAACAAATCCAAGCCACATTCCAAAGTTTCAAACCAATCTAGAAAGCGATTGACCATTACTTTGCCCTTAAATGAGGCACCATGTTGCGGTACTATCCATTCAATATCCAATTTACGTACGGTATCAACCCATATACGACATGCTTTATTGCCAGACATATAGTGTTGGTGGAAACCTAAACCGCTACCACGTGTTAAAAACTCGTCAAAGTCTTCCCAAATGCCACCAGCTTCCTCACCTGAAACTAATGAAGCACCAATATCGCCTGAAAATAGTATTTTACTTATAGGGTCGTAAACTTGGAAATTACCGATTGTATGCAAATAGTGTGCCGGAATCAGTTTTAGTGGTGAACCACCTAATTCAATATCCATTCCTTCGTAGGGAATTGGAATCATGCGACCAACTGTTGCACCTTTAAGACAGAAGTGGGGAATGAAACGCTCCCATTCAGCAGCTACCAAGATATTTGCATCTGTGATTAACAGCCAACCGTTTACTGATGCCACGATGTCTGGGTCTTGGTGTGATGCAAAAACGTATTTCAAGTGGGAAGGCAGAAAGTAATTTGCCATTTCTGCTAATAAATGTTTGTAAGTTAGATTGCCACCTGGGTCTAATAACATGCCGTAGCCATTATGAGATATGGCAAACTGATTTGCTTGAACACCTTCACCTTGTACTAATTCGGTGAAAGCTATACATTTATGTACTCCATCATCATGTAAAACAACTGCCATTTGTTTTTTCCCTTTGAAATAAACAGTGAGTATTGTGTTGCAATTCGTGTGATGTGCTAATTTTATACTAAAAACGAGTTATTGGGTTGAATACTTGTTTTTTAATTTGCAAGCTTCATTTACGAGTGCAACTTGAAACAGCCTCTACTCTAACATAGTTTTGTTGTGTATATCATGTTTTTTCTCGAAAAGTGCAATTGATTCTACGTGTGATGTATGTGCAAACATGTTGATAATTCCGGCAGAACGTAAAATATAGCCTTTGTTTTGTAGTATTTGTGCATCTCGTGCAAGTGTTGCAGATTTGCACGAAACATACACAATTCTTTGTGGTCCTTGTTGGTTTGGTAGTGCGTTTACTAATTCAAAGGCTCCATCTCGTGGTGGGTCTATTAGCCATTTATCGCATTGAGACCAGTGTTGCATGTCGAATTGTTTGGGGTCGAATAGGTTGGCAACTTTAAATTTGCATTTTTCTGATAAATCATTGTGTTGTGCATTTTGAGTTGCTCTGTTTACCAAAGATTGTGCTCCTTCTATTCCTATTACATTTGCTCCTTTTCTTGCCATTGGCAATGAAAAGTTGCCTAAACCGCAAAACATGTCAATTATGTTTTCTCCATTATTAGGTTGTAATAGCTGCATTGCACGTGAAACCATTATTTCATTTACTTTTGCGTTCACTTGGGTAAATTCGGTTGGATGGTATTTTAGTTCTAAATTAAATTCATTTAGTACATAGGATAGTGCTGGCATTTGCAATGGATAGAATGGGTGAAGGGTGTCTGGTTTTCCTGGTTGTAGCCATAGCTGTATAGGATTTTTGTTTGTTTGGTGTTGGTCAATGAAATCACGCAAGAGTTGTTGGTCTTGTTCTGTCAGTGCTTCCATAATGCGAAATGCAATGACTGTAAGGTGTGCTCCTACTGCCCATTCGATTTGTGGTAGTTTGTCTTTGATGGATAGTTTTGCGATAAGTTGTCGTAATGGATCGATTAGTTTTGATACGTGTTGTGGCAAAATTATACATTGGTGCATATCTGCAACAAATGGTGATGCTTTTTCATGGAATCCTACTAATACTCCGCCTTTCTTTTCTACATATTTAACTGACATGCGTGCTCTAAAACGGTATGCTGAATCCATGCCATATATCGCAGGTAAGATGCGTTGTGGTTTGATTTTGCCGATGTGTAAAAGATTGTCTTCAAGTATGCGTTGTTTGATGGCAACTTGGGCTGTGTGGTTGATGTGTTGTAACGAGCAACCACCACAAATACCAAAATGCGGACAGATAGGGCTTGTGCGTATATGTGATTTTTTGTTTATGCAAACTGCATCACCTTCGCAATAGTTCTTTTTATTGCGTCTGATAATGTATTCGGTAACGATTTCATTTGGTAGAGCGTTGGTAAGAAAATATACTTTTCCTTCGCTATTGCGTGCAACACCTCTGCCTTCGCTATCTAATCCATTAATGGTAATGTTTTCTGTGATTGTATTCATTTTGTATTTCTTTAATGTTTGTATAGTCTGCCGGAAAGGTTTATTTGTATGTTTTCCGGCAGACTTGTTGTTTAAATTGAGTTCTTGTATTGCCGTATGGCTCGTTTTAAATGGCATAAAACTTCATAGGAAATAGTACCACAGCGTCTTGCAATGTCTGCAACGAGAATGTTTTCACCCCATAATTCAACCGTGCTACCAATTCCTTGTTGTTGTAATTTGAGTTCTATCGTCATCATATCCATTGAAACCCTGCCTACTATACGTGATGGTTCGCCGTCAATTAGTATGGGATTGTTATTTGATGGAACTCTTGGATAGCCATCAGCATAACCGCATGCGATTAAGCCTAAACGCATGTCTTTTTCTGCTCGGAAAATTGAACCGTAACCTACACTTTCGCCTTTGCGTAAAATGCGTTCGCCAAAAACTTTGGTGGTCAGTGTCATCACGGGTTTGAGTTGATTGGCAAGTTTATTATTTTCTTCAAATGGAGATACTCCATATAAAGCGATGCCAGCACGTCCAATATCGCGATGTGTCGTAGGGTGTGCCAAGATTGCAGCAGAATTGGCAATGCTGCTTTTGCCAATTAGATTTTGGGTTGTTTCGTCAAATGTTTGTATTTGTTGTTGTGTCATTGCACTACTTAAATCATCGGCACAGGCAAAATGAGTCATTTTGACAATGTCGTTGATCGGTGTAAATTGCGATAGGACATGAAATGCTTTTTCATAGTCTGCCGGAAAAAAACCTGCTCTTCGCATTCCAGTGTCTAATTTTAACCATACTTGTGTCTTGTTTTTCCATTGGTAATTTAATAGCCATTCTAATTGCGTTTGATTTTGTACCACACAAGAGATATTAAGTTTGTCGCAGATTTCATACTCGGCAAATTCAAAAACACCTTCTAATAGTACAATTGGCAGTTTAATGCCATTTTTTCGTAATTCAATTGCTTCATCTAAAAAAGCTACTGCTAAACCATCTGCATCATTTTGTAATGCAGTAGAGCAGGGGATTGCACCATGTCCATAGGCATCTGCTTTTACTACAGCATATAGTTTGTTTTTGTGTTGTTGTTTGAGATAGCGAAAATTATGACGAAGATTATCCAAATTAATGGTTGCAATTAGAGGACGCATTTTATATATGTCTTAAAATTAAAAAACGTCAGATGTTACCCTTTTTTGTAATTGTTATAAAGAGGTAAATTTGATAAAAAATGTGTAATAAAAAGGACTTTAATCTATTCGTTAAAGTCCTTTAATTATGATTTTTTTGAATAATTTACAAGTATTTAAGCTTTTTCTACTTGTACAAAATCTAATTCAACAGGAGTTTCGCGACCAAAGATTTGTACGGAGACGCGTAGTTTATTGCGTTCATAATTGACTTCTTCAACAATACCGTTGAAATCTGCAAATGGACCTTCGATAACACGCACATTTTGTCCAATTGAAAATTCGACTTTTGGACGTGGTTTTTCTACGCCTGACTGCATTTGTTGCAAAATTTCATCAACTTCTTTTTGTTGAATAGGTGATGGTTTGGTGGTTGTGCCACCAACAAATCCGCTTACTTTGGGAGTGCTTTTGACTAAATGCCAAGTAGCATCTGACATGTCCATTTCAACTAATAGGTAGCCTGGAAAAAATTTGCGTTCACTTACTGTACGTTTGCCGTTTTTTATATCTACAACTTCTTCGGTTGGAATCAATATTTGACCAAACAAGTCTTCCATATTTTCGCGTTTAATGCGTTCTAATAATGATTTTTGAACGCTCTTTTCAAAACCAGAATAGGCTTGAACTACATACCATTGTTTGCTCATTACTTATCCCCTTTTTAATAATATATCAAAAAGAATCCAAGAAACTAAACCATCTGACATTGCCATAAATAATGCTAAAAGAGCAGCAAATACAATGACGGTTAAAGTCATTTGCATGGCACTTTTCTTTTCTGGCCATACAACTTTTCCCATTTCTTTGGTGGATTCACGAATATAGGCAATCAAATTTTTGCCAAATGAACAGAAGAAAAATACCAATACTACTGCAAGAGTAACCCCAACTATGGGGAAAATGGTACGTACAAATATGGGTAATTGTTTATCAAAAAAGTGGTAGGCAAACACACCTGCACCTGCCAATATAATGGCAAGCGTTAATTTTACCTTGTCCATAGTCGAATTGCGTTGTCGCTCTTCTTGTTCGCGTTGGCGAATTTCAGTTTTGGACGGTTTGTTTTTGGTTTCAGTCGATACTTCTGATTTTTTGTTTTTACTCATAGTTGTATCCGGTATATAGTCGTTTCAATGTCATTATAATTGAAACAATTAGAAACGATTATAAAAAAACTAATCGGCAGTGTACGCCGATTAGTTCATTCTTGGCAGGCCAGGAGGGTCTCGAACCCCCAACCCTCGGTTTTGGAGACCGATACTCTACCAATTGAGCTACTGGCCTAAATCCTATCGGTGCGTTATTGAATCACTTTGGAAACCACGCCAGCACCAACGGTGCGACCGCC
>JAFZMY010000041.1 GCA_017553165.1 Neisseriaceae bacterium | reverse complement strand
TGTTTTCTTGCCGTTCAATTAAAAAACCCACTAACAGCAAAATCATTGCGGAACTCATAATACACGCCACAAGCAAGGGCAGCAAGGCTTCTTTAACTACCGCATAATTCACCATTAAGCCCACGCCCACAGGCAAAAACAATAAAGCCATATACTGCCCCAAAAGCGTGCAAGCAGGAGCCACCCAGTGTTCGGGTATAATCTTGAATAATAAAGAAAAAAACAAAAGAATTAAGCCGATAATCGTGGCAGGCAAAGAAATGCCCCAGCGGTTTAAATAAGTGCCTGCAACCACAAACAAACACAAAATCACCACTGCACGCAGATAAACCAAAATGGTGAGAAAAACTTTTTTCATGGCGTAAATAATAAGGATAAAAGGTGAAATCATACACCGATTAAGGCGTTTCAGGCAGCCTGAAATTCTACGGACGAAACTCTGTATCTTCTTCCCATTTTAGTGGATTATTTCTTATATATTCCGCAACTTGCTCATAATCATATTCATTGCGGATAACATGTTCATAAAAACTGTTTTGCCATAATTTTTTATTAAATGGCGTATAAATATTTTGTTTTACATTTTTAATATATTCGTTTGTTGTCATTGTTTTAAACAATGCCACAATTTCTGCGTAGCCAAAGTCATTAGGCAGGAAAACACCTAACAAAGTTTTGGCTATGTGGTAAAATTTGCACTTGTTAGTTGAATGAGCGAACACTGCCGGAAAAAATATTTAACAAGAAGGAAAAACTGATGATTAGCCATTTAACTGGAAAAATAATCGAAAAACAGCCCACTCTCACAATATTAGACGTACAAGGAGTAGGTTATGAAGTACACATTTCCACCCGCACATTTGACACCTTACTGCCAATAGAACAAACCGCATCACTCTGGATACATACATTAGTAAGAGAAGATGCGATTTTACTTTTTGGCTTTGCCACCCAAAACGAAAAGGAAGCATTTTTACAACTAATCAAAATCAGCGGAATTGGTGCAAAAACAGCATTAGCAATTTTATCCGTAATGAATGAAGAAGAACTTGCAATTGCCATAGAACAAGAAGATGCACGCAAAATCTCATCAATACCTGGAATTGGCAAAAAAACAGCCGAAAGACTAATATTAGAATTACGTGGCAAACTACACCCCACAAGCCCCCTACTTTCAACTAACAAACACAACAACAACACCGAAGATATAATCAACACCCTATTAGCATTAGGCTACAACGAACGCGAAGCTAATAAAGCAATTCAAAGTCTGCCGGAAAATATAGATATTAGCGAAGGCGTAAAAATCGCCCTAAAAAATATGATGAAATAAATAAAAGTCTGCCGGAAAAGTTTTCCGGCAGACTTTTCAAATTCCACTATACCAAATTAACGTTTAGACTCTTGGTATGCTGCCAACAGTGATACTAATGAAATTTGCACTTTACGCGAAAGGTCGACTAAATCATTGCGTAACAAAGCCAAAGCATCGGTAAAGTGTTTTTTCTGATGATGACGCAAAATATTACCTGCACATTCATGGAATGCGGCGTGGTCTGCTTTTAGGGAATCGTACTCTGGAAATTTGGACAATTCTTTACCATCGCCATATAACCATTTACCAACTGCACACAGATGATCCGCACCTACTACTTCCGGGTCATATTGTTCTGGTGATTGTCCTCTTAAAGTGAGATTTAGTTTATCAATCCAAGCCTCGTGAGCTTTGATAGCATCGGTTAAAGTTAAACCGTGTAAATCTTGTTGTGTTGGAGATAGTTGTAGGGCTACGCTGTGGTTACCTTTAAGCTGCTGATCCAACCAGTATCTCAAGTTATCCATAGTTAAAGTCCTTTCGGCACGTTTTAGTTAAACATCTACTCTTCAATTTGATTGTACAAACTGCCAACAATCACTTCTCATTGTAGTCTATGTACACTAAATTTCACAAACAAAATCATAAAAAATTTTATTAGTCAAGTTAGGATTTTTGTTGTGAGATAATCTTTACAAAAGCTAACAGCATTATTGTCTGCTGGATAACTATGAAAAATCGAGTGATTGCTATGAAAAAACAAAGTGTTTGCGTGGCAATCTCCTTAACTTATATGAAGCGAATACTCTTTTATTTAAGGAGATTGCCACGCCAACTGCGTTGGCTCGCTTTTGACGGTGTTTTTTTCTTCTTAACAGTAACATCGAGTGTCATTGCTACGCAAAAACGAATAAATTACATTTTTAACTGTTTGCTGTCTCGTTTTTATTTTGTCTAAATTTACGATACGAAATTGTAAACAATACATACAAGCAACCTGCAATCCCACCTGCGATTACACCTAATAATAATAAAACGCTTTTTTTAGGTTCAACTGGTCTCTCGCTTACATAAATATCACCTAACAGGCGAGTTTTATGAGTGTTAGGGTCCATCAGTGCTTGTTTATTCGCAATAATCAATTGTTTGATTTCAATAAACATTTTCTCGGTATTTAATCGCGATAAGTTCATATAATCAATAGTGTTATTACGATTGATAAGGTTTTGATGAGTTTGGCTGTATTGTTCTTCCAAAATGCGTTGTTGTTCTTCTAAATCTTTTATTTTTTCTTTTCGCAAATTGACTTGTTTTTGATATTTATCATCTTGCTCATCTGCCAAAATTTCCACAAAGCGAGATAATATTTCTCTACCTTGACTATCGGTTTTGGTAAAAATAACCAAGTTGATTAAATCTGTATCTTTGTTTTTTCGGGTAACTCGAAGTAATTTAGAACGCCATTTAGATGCTTCCTTTTCTTCAATCATACCATCATTAATCAATCGTTTAACTACTTTATCAACAAAATACAAATTTTTTGAACGCACTAAAACGCTTTCTACTGATTCCAATGGAAAGTTTGAAGTCAAATTATTATTTTCTTTTTTTTCTAAATTTTCTAAACCGATTTGTGCAATCTCAACGATTGCTTCTGTTCGATATTTAGGCATAGTTTTAGCTGCAAATATTCCTAAACACAGTCCTACTAATACAAATATTGCAATGGTTTTCCATGCTTTAAGTAAGCGTTCGATTAATGCAAAAAAGTCAAATACATCAGAATCTTGTTGAGACATATAAATATAATTCCTAAAAGACAAGGACACATAATAACATAAATATACACTCTTTCCGGCAGACTATATAAAGTTAGGATAAAATTATCACCCTTTTGCAAGTTGTTAAATTAGTTAAAATGTCAAACCTAACCATATCTTTTATTGCTGATGTTTTTCAAAGCAAACTAACGCTTGCCGATGCTACTGTTAGAAATATCACCACTGATAGTCGCACGGTTTCCGATGGCGATGTTTTTTTTGCATTAAAAGGTGAAAAACATGATGCTCATGACTTTGTCGATGATTGTTTAGAAAAAGGTGCAATCTGCATTGTATCTCGCCCTGATTTTGCTAATAAAAAAGGTTGTATTTTGGTAGAAAACACCACCGATGCTTTGGGAAAATTAGCAAAAGCTTGGCGTTGTGCTAATTTGCAAATTCCAGTTTTAGCAATCACTGGTTCATCGGGTAAAACAACTGTTAAAGAAATGGTGGCAGCAGTTTTACGTAAAAAATTTGGTGAAGATGCACTCTTATACACCTCTGGAAATTTGAACAATCATATTGGTTTGCCACTTACATTATTAAAATTAAGAGAAAATCACAAAATTATCGTTCTTGAAATGGGTATGAATCACTTTGGAGAAATAGACTATCTTTCCAACATTGCAAAACCAAATATATCATTAATTAACAACGCATTAAATGCACATATTGGCAATGATTTTAATGGTGTATCAGATATTGCCAAAGCTAAAAGCGAAATTTTTAATCATATGGAAAATGGCATAGCAATTTATCCATTAAATGATAAAAATGCTAATATTTTTGCCAATTCATCTTCTCATCTTTCGCAAAAAACATTTGCGATAAATTCCGATAAAAGTGATTTTTTTGCTGATAATATTCAACTATTTAATCAAGAAAGCATTTTTGATTTGCATATCAATAAGCAAACTGCATCAGTTAAATTACCAGCATTAGGTGTTCATAATGTATTAAATGCCGTTGCGGCTGCTGGATTATGTAGTTCATTTGCCAATGCAGACGAAATTGCACAAGGCTTGCAAGATTATCAGCCAGTTGGTTCACGCTTACGCATGTTCAAAAGTAAAAGCGGAAGCCAAATTATCGATGATACTTACAATGCCAATCCAGATTCTATGAAAGCTGCCATTGATGTATTAGCTGCTTTTGATAAACCACGCATTTTTGTAATGGGGGATATGGGTGAATTGGGCGATTTGGCAGAAGATTTCCATCGTCAAATCGGTGAATATGCCAAAACCAAAGGCATAGAAACTGCATTATTTATTGGGAAATTTTCAAAACACGCTGCCAATAGTTTTGGTAAAAACGGACTGTGGTTTACTGATAAAACAACATTAAGCAATCATTTACAACAAATAGCAAATAGTCAAACTACGATATTATTCAAAGGCTCACGTTTTATGAAAATGGAAGAAATAGTTGATAGTTTAGGTTAATTGATATCAAGTCTGCCGGAAAGCAAAACTTTCCGGCAGACTATTTTTAATCTGATACAATCCATGGCTTAATTTCAAACACAAAAGGAACTTAAAATATGAAAAAACTCGCAATTTTACTAACAGCAATCACTCTCACTGCTTGTGGTGGCGGCTCTGACGATAATGGAACAACAAACCCTGTACCTACTGATTGTGGCAATTGTTCTGGTAACAATGTTATTACCAATAGTAGCAGTGGCAATTCAAATAATTCCCCATCACAAACAAACACTACCGAAGAAAACCCAACCATTAACAGCAATATCGATATAGGAAATAATTCATGGATAGCTACCGGTGATAACGACAACGGTACTTTGCAACTTTCACCGGCAGCAAGTAAATTTTCATTTAATAAAAATGATTACAAAACCTTTAAGGTAGGTGGCAAAACTTTTAATTTCTTTGAACACGATGCTGATGGAGTATTGTCTTATGATGAGTTGGAACAAGACCCCCAAACCGTTGAAAAATGGGATAAACACTATGAAATTAACAACAACCAATTTGTTATTTTAGCAATTGGACCAACCCAAGGTAAGCGTGGTACTGCATACGCTCGTTATGGCTTATTAGATTTAGATTCAGATGTTGAAAACAACATTCCTGCTTATCTAACTACCTTTTATCATGGTGAAGAAACCACTGTTACATCTATGCCAACAACTGGCACAGCACACTACTCTGGCTTATCGTTAGGATTAAATCCTAAAAACTTTAAATATGGAGAAACTTATACTGCTGATATAGAAATTGACGTTGATTTTGCTAATAAAGTGCTTGATGGCAAAATGAATAATTGGAGATTAAGAAATGAAGAGGATTGGACTGCACAAGAAAAATCCCAAGCCAACATTAAAAATCCATCTGATATTCGAATCGCCGCTCGTATTTCTGGCAATGAATTTAAGGGCAAAACCAATAATGTTAGCACCGAAGGTAAATTCTACGGACCAAATGCCGAAAACATAGCCGGTGCGTTTAACGACAAAAATCAAAATGTACAAGGTGTGTTTGGTGCAAATCGCCAGTAAATATTGATTAATTTTCAATTCAAAGTCTGCCGGAAATATTGTTTTTCCGGCAGTCTGTTTAACAATTTGTTTGAGAAAAAAACATTATGCAAGAAAAATTAGATGTAAAAGGTTTAAAATGCCCTCTTCCGATTTTACGTGCTAAAAAAGCATTGGCACAGCTTGAAAGTCAAGATACTTTGGAAATATGGGCAACTGATAGCGGTGCACCAGATGATTTTGTTGCCTTTTGTCGCCAAACAGGACATACTCTGCTTCTTAATGAAACCATAACCGAAGACAATCAAGAAGTTTTTCACTTGATTATTCAACATAAGTAACACAGATAGAGTTTATACAGAAACACTATTTAACACTTTAAGTTAGCATCATAACTATCATGAAAAGTATAACGATTATTCGCCCTGACGACATGCACCTGCATGTACGAGACAATGAAGCATTGCAATGCGTTGTTCCTTTTTCTGCACGTCAGATGGGACGTGCTGTGATTATGCCCAATCTTAAACCGCCAGTTGTAAACGTAGAATCGGCACTATCTTATAAACAAAAAATCATCAATGCTCTTGATAAAGACTCATCATTTACCCCATTGATGACCTTGTATTTAACCGACAAAACTACCACAGATACGGTATATCAAGCAGCAGATGCAAAAATTGTGGCATTCAAACTGTATCCTGCTGGTGCTACTACTAATTCAGACGATGGGGTAACCGATTTATTCAAAATTTTGCCAGTATTAGAAGCAATGGCAGAAGTTAATATGCCACTATTAGTACACGGTGAAGTAACCGATAACAATATTGATATTTTTGAACGCGAAGCGGTATTTATCGAAAAAACACTTAAACCACTATTGGATAAATTACCAAACTTGCGAGTTGTTTTTGAACATATAACCACAGCTGATGCAGCACAATTTGTAATTAATGCAGAAGATAGAGTTGGAGCAACCATTACTCCGCAACACTTATTAATGAATCGCAATCATTTATTAGTTGGCGGTATCAATCCACACCATTATTGCTTACCAATTTTAAAACACGAAAAACATCGTCTTGCCCTATTAGAAGCCGTTAGCGGAAGCAACTCTCATCGCTTTTTCTTGGGTACAGACTCCGCACCACACCCACGTTCTAAAAAAGAATGTGCTTGCGGTTGTGCAGGTGCATTTTCTGCTCATGCTGCCATTGAATTATATGCAGAAGCATTTGATTCAATTGGTGCATTAGATAAATTGGAAGCATTTGCATCACGCAATGGAGCTCGTTTTTACGGTCTGCCGGAAAATACAGATACCATTACTTTAATTAAAAAAGAACAACATATTCCGGCATCATTCTCTTTTGGTAATGACGAATTGTTAATCCCATTACGTGCCAATCAAACTATTGCATGGTCAATTGATGCGTAAAAGATAAATGTATTAACAAGTCTGCCGGAAAACTTATTATAAATACTTTCCGGCAGACTATTTTTATTAAACATTCAATCAATCACGGTTATAATTAAAAATATTTTTTACTTGCAAATTAAACAGGACAAAACGATGGACTACGCAGAACAAATATCCACCTTACAAAACGCCGAATTAATCTTTGATAAACGCCAATGTTCACAAGCATTAGAACGTATGGCAACTGAAATCACCGCAAAATTAAGCGATACCATGCCATTAGTATTGCCGGTTATGGGTGGTGCGGTGGTATTTACCGGACAATTATTGCCATTACTTCGTTTTCCATTAGATTTTGATTATATTCATGTTTCTCGTTATGGTAATAAACTTGTAGGTGGCAATTTCGAATGGACGCGTATGCCAAAACAAAACATGAAAGACCGCACCGTACTAATATTAGACGATATTTTAGATGAAGGTCATACTATGGCAGCAATCTATGAAAAAGCCATGTCGCTTGGTGCGAAAGCTTGTTACACCGCTGTATTTGCCAATAAGCTTTTACCACACAAAAAGCCAATTAAAGCAGATTTTGTAGGTTTGGACGTACCAAACCGTTATGTTTTTGGCTTTGGTATGGACGTAAGCGGTGCATGGCGTAATCTGCCGGAAATATATGCACTCAAACAAGACTAATTTTAATTGAGTAAAGATTAATTCAATATGTTTAAAAAACTCATTCCAATCATTATTGCAACTACCATCTGTGCTTGTTCTTCATCGCAACAGAACACATCACAAGATACTTCTCGCACCGTAAATACTAATTCCAATATTGCAGAAATAACACAAGAGACAATTCTCCCTTGCGAAGACACTAACTGTTTTATACAAAGACACCCAGAGATTTCTCCTAATGAATGGGAAGATTTTTTTTCACGCGTTCAATTGCGTGAAGATATTGTAAAAACCATCTCACGTCCTTCCACTTCTCGTCCTTGGTATAAATTTGCACAAGATAATTCTGGTACACATCGCATTAAAAACGGTACAAATTTTTATAAAAATAACTATCAACTTATCCAAAGAATTGCACAAGAATACGGTGTCGATGGGGAAGTAATAACCGCTATCTTGGGAATAGAAACTAATTACGGTAAATATACCGGCTCATTTAAGGTGGCAGATTCCCTGCATACTTTGGCATTTTACTTTCCTAAACGTGCTGAATTTTTCCAAGATGAATTGGGCGAATTTTTACTAATGTGCAAAGAATTAAACCGTGATCCATTCAGTTTTTCCGGCAGTTATGCCGGTGCAATGGGTATGCCACAATTTATGCCGTCTTCTTATCGCAAATGGGCAAAAGATGGTGATGGCGATGGTTTTGCCGATATTTGGAATAATAAAGCAGACGCATTAGCATCTGTTGCAAATTATCTGTTAGTTCATGGCTGGCAAAAAGGTGGTCGCATCACAATCCCAATTTATGATAATAACCTATTCATATTAGACGAACTTTCCGAAGAAAAAACCGCACTTTCACGTACCGTACGCGATTTACGCAATTTAGGAATCAATATTCCACAAGAAATCGATGATAATGAACGTGCATTTGTTTATCGTTTAGAAACAGCACCAGATACTTTCAGCTATCACTTGGGATTTAATAACTTTTACGCAATCTGGAAATACAATAACAGCCGTTTATATGTTCATGCAGTATCGCAAATTGCAGCAGGGATTTATGCTAATCAATAAGCAATACTCATGATTTTTTGTTAGAATAGCAGGCTCATTTGTTCTTATGCATCCGTAGCTCAGTTGGATAGAGCGTTGGTTTCCGAAGCCAAAGGTCACAGGTTCGATCCCTGTCGGATGCACCATTATCGATTAAATTAATTATTATGAAAAAATTTCTTTTTTTACTACTATTATTGAGTAATACCATTGTATTCTCACAACCATATCAAGAATACAATCACCAACAAGCCCTAATTAATGAAAACGGCAAATATCAAATTAATATAGCGGTAATGTTCAAAGCCGTAGATAATTTATATAAACATGCACAAGAATATCCATTAAAATTTGATAATAAACAAGATGCAAATAATGCCTATCGAGATTTACAAATTTTAATTAAAACATTTGACTATATTAAACAGGAAAAAATCATAGGTAAATTTTCATCACAAGATAAATTTAATTTTGAATTAGGTCATGCTCGATTATTTTTAATGGCACATAATTTTGACATGCCCAATATGATGAAAAAAGCCGATGAACACTATCAAAAACTAATCAAAAATAATCCTAATAACGGCAAACTATATGCAGAATATGGCGGATTTTTATCTAATAGCATGCGAATTAAACAAGGAGAAGAATATTTACAAAAAGCCATACAATTAGGCGAAAAACAATCATATCTACAATTAGGCATGAATTATCTAATCCAAGATAAAAAGCAATTAGCCATTGAAACATTAGAACAATATCAAAAATACTATCCTAAAAACACCGAAACCGCAAAAATAATCCAAGCAATTAAAAGCGGTAATATTCAAAAAAATAGCAAATAATGAATAAATTTGAAAACGGCTTTTACTTATTATCCAAAGTTTGCCACTCACCTAATTTTGAATCACGCCCTGATAATTGTGATATATCTTTAATTGTATTGCATAATATTTCGCTACCACCATTTGAATACGGCAGTCATGCTATTGATAAACTATTTCAAAATAAACTTGATAAAGAAAATGACTCATTTTTACAATCAATTTCTCATTTGCGAGTTTCATCTCATTTTTTAATTGAACGAAATGGTAGCATAAAACAATTTGTATCCTGCAATGATATGGCATATCACGCCGGAATATCATCTTTTCATGGAAAAGAAAAGTGTAATGTTTTTTCAATTGGTATTGAATTAGAAGGTTGTGATTTTGAACCTTTTACCGAAAAACAATACACTTCACTAATAAATCTATTGCAAGATTTAATCAAAGAATATCCAAGCATAACTGCCATTTGTGGTCATTCAGATATTGCACCTAATCGCAAAACCGATCCTGGGTATTTTTTTGATTGGCAAAGGCTTATCGATATTAACTTACCAATTGATAGAAATAGTCTGCCGGAAAAATTCTGAAAATCTAAATAGTTCCTGCTCAATAACTGCCCCCCTGCAAAACCTAATTTTTGAAAAATAAACGCCGTATGGTGAGCTTACCAGCCCACCATACCATCCGATAGGGCGGAATAAAAATCGTTGAAATACAATGAATTAACGCCTACGGCGTTTTGGTGGGTTGTGTTATCCAACCCTACGGCAGGATTAAATTTTTGTTTCAGTAAGGATTTTGCAGGGGTTTCTAACTATCAAAATAAAAAACGAGTATCATTACCACGCCGCAAAAACGAAGTTAAAAAAAGTCTGCCGGAAAGCTTTTAATATTTTTCCGGCAGACTTTAACTTTATAAAGAGTTATATCTGATGATGTTTTACCTTATCTTCAATTTGTCGATTGATAATCCACTGTTGAATAATGGATAAAATATTATTCACTACCCAATACAACACCAAACCAGCTGGGAAGAAGAAGAACATCACCGAAAATATAATTGGCATAATCTTCATCATACGTGCCTGCATTGGGTCGGTTGGTGGCGGATTAAGGAAAGTTTGCAAAAACATAGTTGCAGCCATAATCAGCGGTAATACAAAATATGGGTCAGTACGTGCCAAATCTGTAATCCAACCTATCCATGGTGCCTGACGCAACTCAACCGAACTTAATAATGCCCAATATAAACCTAAAAATACTGGAATCTGCAACAACATCGGCAAACAACCGCCCAAAGGATTGATATTTTCCTTTTTATACAATGCCATCATTTCTTGCTGCATTTTCATGCGGTCATCGCCGTATTCATCTTTTAAAGCTTGTAATTTAGGTGCAACTGCACGCATTTTTGCCATAGATTTATACGCAGCCGCATTCAATGGATACAAGACAATTTTAACAATTAATACCAAAAGAATAATTGCCCAACCCCAGTTATGCACCACATCATGTAGCTTTTGCAACAACCAAAACAATGGAGACGCAAACAAATGCACTTTGCCATAGTCTTTAACCAACTGTAATTGGTCGGCAACTTTGGTAATAGTTGCATACTCTTGTGGTCCTGCATACAAAGTCATTGGTACATTCAATATTTGATTAGGAGTAATCGCTGATAGCGGAACTTTTACCCCTGCTGAATATAAATTATCTTTTTTACGTTGTACAAAATCAAATTGACAATTTTGATTATCCTTGCCACATACGCTTTCGCCATCTTTGGGTTCTAACACCCAAATAGCCGCAAAATAATGCTGAATCATACCCAACCAACCAGTTGATGAATCGGAAACATATTCAGCTTTGCCTTTGGCAATATCTTCAAAAGAAATCTTTTCAAACTTCCCTTCTGGCGTATATAACACCGGACCAGCATATGTTGAAGTGAAATAAGTTCCTCCATCTGGTTTTTTATCATCACGCAATAGACGATATATTGCGGATAATTCTATGGGAGAAGCACTTTGATTTTGAATTTCATAATCTACACCGATTATGTAACTTCCCTTTTTAAAAGTATAAATTTTGCTAACCTTAACTCCATTCGTCTCTTGTGCATCAAGACGTACAGTTAATACATCTGATGTCATTTCATATGAAGTTTTTTCAGCCACAAACGGTGCTGATAGATAATTGCCATCTTTATTCAATAAACCAGTTTGTGCAACATAAGTATTGGTTTCGCTATTAGTAAGCAATACAAACTGTTTATTTTCATCATCAGCGGCGTTATAGCGAGTAAGTACTAAATCACGCAAATCACCACTATTCATATCGATTTTGGCATCAAAAACATCGGTTTTAACCGAAATCAATTGTCCATTTTGCAATGATGCTGCTTGCTCAATAGTTTGAACCGTGTTTTGACTATTTTCAATTTGATTAACTTGCTGCGGAGCTGGTGCTGGCGGAGGAAATATATAATTCCAACCCAAAAGTATTGCCATAGCAATAATCATAAATAAAATCAAATTATTATGGTTTTGATTGTTTTTCGGATTCATAACCGTGTTTTTCCGTATAAAAAGAATGAGGCACAGGATCGTATCCGCAACCACCCCAAGGATGACAACGACACAATCTGCGTAAAGTCAGCCAACCACCTTTAATTATTCCAAACTCACCAATAGCTTCTACTGCATATTGAGAACAAGTCGGAGTATAACGACAACGAGCCGGTAGATAGGGACTAATGCCACATTGATAAAATCGAATCAGAAAAATCATTAAACGTTTCACTTTGATACGTTCCACAATCGTTGTAATTTTTTTTCCAATTCAGGAAATTCTTTTTTGCCAAATTTCTGCCTAACTTGAATCACTATATCGCAATTAGGCAGTTTATGTTTGTTTAAGCGAAACCATTCACGCAAACGCCGCTTAATATAATTTCTCTCATGTGCAAAACGGGCACATTTTTTACTCACCACCAAGCCTAAACGTGGAAAAGATAATTGATTAGGCTTCCAATAAACACATATTTCTTGCAGAAACAAGCGTTTACGTAATGCAAAAACGGATGAAAAATCATCCGTTTTCAACAACCGGTAAGACTTGCCAAATGAGTAAGGCGAAATCATACTGCCAAACGTTTGCGACCTTTGGCACGACGAGCAGCTAAAACGGCACGACCACCACGAGTACGTGAACGAACCAAAAATCCATGTGTACGTTTGCGGTGAATAACTGAAGGTTGATATGTACGTTTCATAATTATCTCTTATCCTTAAAAAACTTAATCTTAAAATGAAGATTCAAAACCTGCGATTCTGTCATTTTCCACCAATTTTGTCAAGGCGATATTTGCAAGCAACTTTCCGGCAGACTTAATAACTTACATAGTTATATAAAGTCTGCCGGAAAACTAAATTTATAGCAATTGAAAACCTTATAACAATTCACTCAAACGTTTAACAATAGCCATTGCCACTTTATCTTTATCCATTTGAGGAAGAGTAATTTCTTGTTGCCCATCTATAATCGTAACGCTATTAGTAGTTTTTCCCATTGCCAAATCCACTTGATTAGCAACTAACATTGGAATATTTTTTCTAATACGTTTTTCCCTTGCATATTCAATAACTCGATTACTTTCCGCAGCAAAACCAACACAAAATGGTGGATTATCTAATTTAGCCACACTTGCCAAAATATCCGGATTTTCAGTTAATTCAATAACTGGTAAGCAATTATTTTTCTTAATTTTTTCATCAGATTTATTAAGTACTTTGTAATCTGCAACCGCTGCCACCGATATAAACACATCACAATCTGCAACTTTTTTCATCACAGCATCATACATATCTTTGGCACTTACAACATTTTCTACACTACTCATACCATAAGGCAAAGGAATTGCAACAGAACCATGCACAATATGTACATTAGCACCAGCCCTTCTGCATGCACGCGATAATGCCACACCCATACGCCCAGTAGAAATATTGGTAATTCCACGAACTGGGTCTATCATTTCCATAGTTGCACCTAATGTAATCAACACATTACGACCACTCAAACACTTATCACACCAAACATCTGACAACAAATCAACAATTTCATCGTAAGATGCCATTTTTCCAATACCCACTTCTCCGCAAGCTAATTCCCCAGAGTTAGGATTGATAATTTTTACACCATCTGCGATTAATTGCTTAATATTTCTTTGTGTTGCAAGATTATTCCACATTTGCGTATTCATAGCTGGCGACACAATTAATGGACAATCTCCCCTTGCCAATACCATTGTAGTCAATAAATTATCAGCTATACCATTTGCTATTTTTGCAAGTGTATTAGCAGTTGCAGGTGCAATTAAAATGGCATCGGCTTTACGTGCTAATGCAATATGTTCCATCGCATTTGAATGGCTGTAATTAGAAAAATCATCAACACAAACTTCTTGCTGACTCAATGCCCAAAAAGTTTGTGCAGAGACAAATTCAATCGCATCACGAGTCATTACCACTTGAACATTATGCCCTTGCTTTTTTAATAAACGCACAATTTCACACGCTTTGTAAGCAGCAATTCCACCACTTACACCTAAAATAATCTGCTTACTTTCACTCATAACACACTTTCATAGCCTGTATTCCAAATCTAATTCTACAATATATTGGCTTTCAATAAACAAGTTGCAGCCAATTGTTATTATCATCTATAATCTGCGACTCTTTTATGCGGAAAAGTGGCAGAGTGGTCGAATGCGGCGGACTCGAAATCCGTTTTACGGTAATCACCGTAACGAGGGTTCGAATCCCTCCTTTTCCGCCAAAATCAACAACTTACAATCATCATTTTTTAGATTTATTATTATTTGTAGAAATTCATAGCGTTCTTTACACTATTTGAAAGATAATAGTGGAATGAAACTACACAAGAACACCCGATTACTCCCATATCAAAGAGCAGCGATATGGCAGGCACATACGCAAGACAAAGTCAGCGTAGCGGCG
>JAFZMY010000003.1 GCA_017553165.1 Neisseriaceae bacterium | reverse complement strand
TTGCCTTTCTAACCAAAAAAACATTACGCTACACTAATCTCACCCTTATTTCACCCCCAAGTGTTGCACTTGAAACTTGAGTATACCCTGCCTGAAAGCGTTTTGCGGTTGTGGTAAATATGGCATAATTGGAATTTCAGTCTTTTTTAATGATTTCTCACGGAGGCACGGAGAACACGGAGATTTTAAAATGTCTGATATACTCCGTGCTCTCCGTGTCTTGGTGAGAGATAAATAAAACTTTCAGGCTGCCTGAAACGATTATTTCGTACTGTGTCATTGCGAGCCTTGACGCAAGTCAAGGCGTGGCAATCCAGTTAAAACCGTAGGTTTTAACAAACGCCACAGGCGTTTTAATGGCATTGCATTAAGCCATTCAAGTTGCCTGAAATAATGACGAATAAGTCCGTTACAACGCCTTGCGGCGTTGATTAAAAAATCTACGATTTTTTAATTGGATTGCCACGATTTGACTGCGTCAAATCTCGCAATGACACGCAGGTTTAAAATTCAGGCTGCCTGAAAAGTTTTTTATTTGGTATTTTAATTATGAAAGATGATGTACAAGAAATTGATAAAATACAGATAAAAATAGAAACAATAATGAGTATTCAATGGTTTATATCTTCGCTGCTTTTACTATCTTTTGTAGATATGTATGTAGGAATTAAATATAAAATTGGATTCTTACAATTCGTTGATAATTTCAGGGAATATTATAAAATATCAGATATAATAATAATGATTATTTTATTTTCTCTTATATTTTCATGTATTTTTCCAGTTATTAGATACTGTTATTTTGCTTTTTATTTTAATGGGATATTTGAAAAAATTGGATTTAACATGTTTGTCGATATTGATGAACGAGATAAAAATAAATATATAAGAATATCAAAATTAAAATTTTTAGCAATAAATGATAATAATAGTTTATTATTAAACTATTGCACAAAAAAAGAAATGATAAATAACAAACAGAAATATATTACTAAATCTCTTTGGGGTATTGTGTTATTTACAATCATTTCTTCATTTGCTTTATCTGAAAATTCATCATTTGCAATAATATTAGAACTAACATTTAGACTATGTAGTTATTTTAATAATAGTAAATTGTTTATTATTATTGTTTTTGTTGTGGTTATCGGTGTTATCGCATATCTTTTTAGTTCACTAAAATTAGATATTACTGAATATTATATTGATAATCCCAAAGAAGCTATAAAAACATACAATCGAAATCAAAAAGAAGAAAATAAATAGATTTACTTATTTTCATTTTTACAAAAGGCATTTTATACAATGTTTCAGGCAGCCTGAAACCATTTAACACAAAGAAAATCAAATGAAATCAAACACTAAAACCATCACCCTTGCTAATCCACGCGGTTTTTGTGCTGGTGTGGATAGAGCGATTAACATTGTGGAAAAAGCGTTAGCCAAGCACGGTTCGCCCATTTTTGTGCGGCATGAAGTGGTGCATAATCGCTTTGTTGTGGATAATTTAAAAGCCAAAGGCGTTGTTTTTATTGAAGATTTAGACGAAGTGCCGCAAGGGGCGGTGTTGATTTATTCTGCACATGGCGTGTCGCTTTCGGTGCAAGAAGAAGCCCAAAAAAGGGGTTTTCAAATTTATGACGCAACCTGCCCTTTGGTTACCAAAGTGCATAAGGAAGTGCAACGCTTGCATTCGCAGGGTTACCAAATTGTGATGATTGGACACAAAGGACACCCCGAAGTGGCTGGCACTATGGGGCAGATTGCCGATGAAATGCTTTTGGTTGAAACCGTTAATCAAGTGGCAAATTTAGCAGTGAAAAACGCTGAAAAATTGGCGTTTGTTAGCCAAACCACGCTGTCGGTTGATGAAACGGCGGATATTGTGGCGGCATTAAAACAACGCTTTCCTGCGATTGTATCGCCGAATAAGGACGATATTTGTTACGCCACGCAAAACCGTCAGGACGCGGTTAAAGCATTGGCAGACGCTTGCAATTTGGTGATTGTAGTGGGTTCGCCAAACAGTTCAAACAGCAATCGCTTGCGAGAAACCGCCGCCAAACGGGGCGTTTTGGCGGTGATGATTGATAATGTCGCCGAATTAGACACCGCCCTGTTATCAGGCAAAAATCACATAGGTATCACCGCAGGTGCGTCCGCCCCTGAAATATTGGTGCAGGAATTAGTGGCGTTTTTGAAAGACTTGGGCTATGTGCTGTTAGACAACAAACCACAACAACAAGAAAATATTTCGTTTGTACTGCCGAAAGAGTTAAGAGAGTGAGTTTTAACTTCACTTCGTTCGTTGAACATTGTTTCAGGCAGCCTGAAAAAAATTTAGCGGACAATAATAATTTCAAATTAAACGGTTAAGGAATAATATTATGTTGCATAAATATAATAACTCTTTGAAAATATTATCTCTTTTTGTTGTTTCCTGTGGTTTCTTATCTTGTGGTAAAGGAGAAAATTCCGAGCAACGCATTCGTGAAGTGCTGAATTCGGATACAGTTTTAATTCAAAAAGATAGTAGCCGTGTTTGGTATGTTAATAAAACATTTCAAGACGGTATGTTTTCTTTTTGCAGAAATAAAAAATGTGGGTTTATTGATACACAGGGGCGAGAAGTTATTGCTCCGCAATATGATGAAGTGAAAGATTTTAGCGATGGTTTGGCATGGGTTGAGCAAGGCGGACAAGTTGGTTTTATCGATAAAACAGGCAAAATGATAATTCCTTTTTCGGATAAATACGAATATGGCTATGCTTTTCATAACGGTTTGATTTCCTTTAAGTCTGACGGAAAAAGCGGATTTATGGATAAAACAGGACAAATTGCTTTTATTTTGCCGCAAGGCATTAGTGCTGACCATAATTTCAAAGACGGATTAGTGGAAATTAGAGAAAATGGCAAATATGGCTTAATGGACACCCAAGGCAATATTGTTGTTCCTGCACAATATGATTTGATTGCGGATAATTTTAGTGATGGTTTGCTTCGTGTTCAGCGAGATGATTTATGGGGTTATATTGATAAAACAGGTAAAGAAATCATTCCGCCGCAATATCGTTTTGCAGATAATTTTGAATATGGTCGAGCAAGGGTTGAACATACAAAATATATTGATAAAACAGGAAAAGAGTTGCCCGTTAATCATCAAATTGAAATCCTTTCGGATATGCCGCTAAAAAGTTTTAGAAAATATAGGGGACGACCAAAACACGATTTATGGGGATTTGAAGACTTAAATGGCAAAGAAGTTATTCCTGCTCGATATATTGATGTCGAAGGATTTAGCGACGGTTTAGCCGCTGTTTTGCCTGATAATTCAACAGTTAGAATTGCTTTGGGCGATATAATTAAAGACGGCACTGGTTTTGGCTATATTGATAAAACAGGCAATATGGTAATTGCACCGCAGTTTAGTAAAGCAGAACCTTTTAATAACGGTTTGGCTCGTGTTTCAAAACACGGCAGGGAATTTTTTATTGATAAACAAGGCAAAACAGTTATTCGCTTTTTTGAATTGCCTGATTTTAATCGTTTATATACGCCTGATGAGCGAAGACGAGCAGAATGGTTGAACGATTGTGCGAATATTGAAGTCGGTCAAACTTACGAAAAGGACGGTTTTTCGTTTAAAGTAGAAAGTGTTGCAATGGAAAAAGCCCAAGCGATTGTAAAAGAGAGCAAAACCAAATACCAAGCCCCTACGCCGTGTATGGATATAAAAGAAATTGTCGGCGTATGGAATATTAATGATTGATTGTTTCAGGCAGCCTGAAAATAAAATCTAAACGTTATCTAAATAGTGTCTGCCGGGTAACTTACGAAAATTAAAAATTGAGTGTTAAAAGAACCATATGCAAAACCCTTACTGAAGCAAAAATTTAATCCTGCCGTAGGGTGGGCTTCCAAGCCTACCAAAACGCCGCAGGTGTTAATCCATTGTATTTTAGCAACTTTTTATTCCGCCCTATCGGGCAGTTGGTGGGTCAGGAAGCCCACACTACGGCGTTTCTTTTTTAAAAATTAGGTTTTGCAGGGGTTTCTTATCATGAAAATTATTATTCAAAACTCCTGCACAACTCGTCATTTGTAAGTTTTACGCAGTGAAACGAAGAATATTAACTCATTATTTTATAAAGATTATTCGCTACCACTTACGAATAACGAATGATGAAAAAATGGGGGTTGCAGGAATTTATATTCATCGTTAAATCATAACAAACAATTAAATAGCAACTTTTTTAATATTTCACTTATTACAATTAATTTTTTACATGTACAATGTTAGGTGCATTTTAATCTGTTTTGTAACTTATTACATGAAAGGACATTGATCATGAATATCACAGCACTTGCGATTGCTTTACTTATTGGTGCCATTGCCGGTTGGTTGGCTGGTTTAATCATGGGTGGTAAAGGCGGTTTAATCCGCAATATTATATTGGGTATTATTGGTGGTTTAGTTGGCTCGTTTTTATTAGGATTTCTTGGCATTGGCGGCGGCGGTTTGATTGCTAATATTTTAATCGCTGTATTTGGTGCTTGTGTGCTAATTGGCGTAGGACGATTCTTATTTAAATAAATTGTGATAAGAATGCGAGTTTTACGACTCGCATTTTACAACTTTCCGGCAGACTACACTTCAAAATGAGGTGAATTATGAAAATAAAACATCTATTGATAGCCTGTATATTAATCTTGGTACAAATGGTAACTTATGCTGAACCAATTGCTATCGACAAAGGTTCAGATACAGAGTACCAATGGGTGATGGAACAATTAAACGACACCTATTCACGTGTATTAAAAAATTATGCAAACAATCGTGCATTTACCGAACAATTGAAAAAATCACAACAAGCATGGACTAAATTTCGTAATGCTGAAATGAATGCTATATTCCCACATGGTGCTAATACATCTCATTATGGCAATTATTACAATGCAGCACGATTGCATTGGTTAAGTAAGTTAGACCAGCAACGTACTGCCCAATTATGGCGATGGTTAAATCTATCCTTGTCTAATAATCCTCAATCGCGATTAAAACAATTAGAAAAAACCATGAATGCTACATACAACAATATTTTGAAAAAACATGAAAATGATAAAGATTTTGTAAAAAAACTTAAAGCATCTCAAAGTGCATGGAATAAATTTCGTAAAGCAGAAATCAATGCAATTAAAAAATCCGATTATTTTGGTTATTCCATTCCTAATGCTAATGACTATTGGTCTGGCAAACTCGTTGAAGATAGGATTCTTCAATTAGAACGTTGGGAATAGGATTTTATAAAATTAAAGTCTGCCGGAAAACTTTATATATGCTTTCCTGCGGACTATTTTGTTTATTAAAAGAGACTCCTGCAAAAATTGTAGATGAGAGTACAGTTCGAGGCGTAGTAACACTTCAAATCGAATACATAACAGAAACCACTGCAAAACCTAATTTTTGAAAAAGAAACGCCGTAGGGGTGGGCATTCTTGCCCACCAAACCTCCCGATAGGGCTGAATAAAAATCGTTGAAATACAATGAATTAACGCCAACAGCGTTTTGGTGGACTGGGAAGCCAACCCTACGGCAGGATTAACTTTTTGTTTCAGTAAGGGTTTTGCAGGGGTTTCTAACAAGTAGTTTTAGGCGAGATTTCGAGCAATGCAAACGTACGAAATGTGCCACAGATGCCAGTTTTTGCAGGAGTCTCTTAAAGTCTGCCGGAAAACTCTATATATGCTTTCCGGCAGACTATTTCGTTTATTAAAAGTGTTTAATCAAAAACACGGCGTGCATTAACAAACATTTCAAACCATGGTGATGCGTCTTGCGTCCAGCTATCTGGTTTCCAGCTTAATGATACGTTACGAATAACACGTTCTGGGTGTGGCATCATAATGGTGGCACGTCCATCTGTAGTTGTTTGTCCTGCGATAGCGTATTCTGAACCATTAGGATTGTATGGATAAATATCGGTTTGTTTGCCCTGTCCATCAACATAATGTAATGCTGAAAATTGTGGTGCCCTATTGCCTAATTCAACACGTCCTTCGCCATGACTTACTACAACTGGTAACACTGAACCTGCCATGTTTTGTAAGAAAACAGACGGTGATGACAAAACTTTTACCATAACCAAACGTGCTTCAAATTGTTCTGACAAATTACGTTTATAACGTCCCCAGTTTTCCGCACCTGGGATAATATCAGCCAACAAACTCATCATCTGACAACCGTTACAAACACCTAATGAAATGGTATCTTGACGTGCAAAAAATTGAGCAAACTCATCACGTAAACGTGAGTGATTGAGAATAGTTTTCGCCCAACCTGCACCTGCTCCTAAAACATCACCATAACTAAATCCGCCACAGGCAACTAATGCTTGAAAATCTTTAAGTTGTACTCTGCCGGAAAGTAAATCACTCATATGTACGTCATACGATTCAAAACCTGCCAAAGTAAATGCAGATGCCATTTCTACATGCCCATTTACTCCTTGTTCACGCAAAATGGCAATTTTAGGCGATTGTCCACTTGCAATAGCAGGTGTGGCAAACTCGCTTGGAGTGAATGTTAGTTCAGCAAATAAGCCTTTGTTATTTTTAATTTGTTCGTATTCACTTGCGGCACAAGCTGGATTATCTCGCAAACTTTGAATGCGATAAGAGGTTTCACTCCATGCTTTTTGTAAATCAGCTCTATCTTCGTTAAGCAGAATATCTTTGCCATTGCGAATAATTAAGCGTCCATTACTGCTAATTTCACCCAAAATATGTACACATTCAGTACAAGCGTATTCGGCAAAAATAGATTGCACATCAGCCCAATCATCTTTATGAATTTGAATAACCGCACCTAACTCTTCATTGAAAAGTATGCGTAATACACTACTGTGCAAATCATGATGATTGCGATTGTGAGTTTCAATTAAGGTATTGATATTCAAATCCATGCCGGCGTGTGATGCAAACATCATTTCAGCTAATGTTGCTAACAAGCCACCATCTGAACGGTCATGATATGCCAAGATGCGTCCTGCTTTGGATAGTTGTTGTACCGCATTAAAGAATCCAGCAAGTTTGGCAGGGTCAATATCAGGGGCATTGTTTCCTAATTGTTTATAAGTTTGTGCTAATGCACTTGCCCCCATGCGTGCTTTGCCTCGTCCTAAATCTATTAATACCAATAAGGTATCATCAATTAAACGTAATTCAGGAGTAAGCGTGTGTCTTACATCACTAACTGGTGCGAAAGCGGTGATAATTAAAGATAATGGTGCGGTTACACTACGTTGTTCCCCATTCTCTTCCCAAACGGTTCTCATTGAGAGTGAGTCTTTACCGACTGGAATAGATAATCCTAATTGCTGACAGAAGTCAGAAGTTGCAACTACGGTACGATATAGTCGTGCATCTTCACCAGCAACGCCACACGGTGCCATCCAGTTTGCAGATAATTTAATATTTTGAATACCGTCAATTGCAGTAGCAGCAATATTAGTTATAGCTTCACCAATTGCCATACGTGCCGATGCTGGTGCGTCTAATAAGGCAATTGGAGTACGTTCTCCCATACTCATTGCTTCACCTAAATAGGTGCTAAATCCCATTGCAGTAACCGCACAATCTGCTACTGGCACTTGAAAACGCCCTACCATTTGATCGCGTACGGTTAAACCACCAACAGTGCGATCGCCAATGGTAATCAAGAATTTTTTATCAGCAACCGCAGGTAAATGCAATACTCGATAAACTGCATCGCGTAATTCAATATTTTCTGTTGATAACGGGTGGCTTTCCGGCAGACTATCTTTATCTTTACGAATTGTTTTAGGTGGTTTTCCTAATAATACGTTTAAGGGTAAGTCTACCGGAAAGTTATTAAAGGTATTGTCATGGACTTTCAAACAACCATCATCAGTAGCTGTTCCAACCACAGCAAATGGACAACGTTCTCTTTCGCAAATAGATTTAAATTTTTCTAAATCTTGAGGCAGAATCGATAAAACATAGCGTTCCTGTGCTTCGTTACACCACAATTGCAAAGGTGTCATGCCTTTTTCTTCGGTAGGAACATCGCGTAATTCAAATACGGCACCACGTCCGGCATCATTTACCAACTCTGGAAAGGCATTAGACAAACCACCTGCTCCAACATCATGAATAGCAATAATTGGATTATTTTCGCCTAATTGCCAACAACGGTCGATTACCTCCTGACAACGGCGTTCTATTTCAGGATTGCCACGTTGTACCGAATCAAAATCCAATTCTTCATTATTCGAACCACCAGCCATACTGGACGCAGCACCACCACCTAAACCAATCAAAAATCCCGGACCGCCTAATTGAATCAATAAAGCTCCTTCTGGAATTTCATTTTTATGAGTTTGTTTTTCTTGAATGTTGCCAAAACCTCCGGCAATCATAATTGGTTTGTGATAGCCACGCATTTTTCCTTCAAAGACTTCTTCAAAAGTACGGAAATAACCAGCTAAATTGGGACGACCAAACTCATTATTAAAAGCAGCACCGCCCAAAGGTCCATCAATCATAATTTGCAAGGCAGATGCCATACGATTAGGACGACCATATTCAGTGCGATCTGCTCGATAATATTCCCACGCTTGCACAGCATCTGGTAGATATAAATTTGATACCGAAAAACCGGTTAAACCAGCTTTGGGACGAGAACCTCGTCCAGTTGCCCCTTCATCACGAATTTCACCACCTGCACCTGTTGCCGCCCCTGCAAATGGTGCAATTGCAGTTGGGTGATTGTGAGTTTCAACTTTCATTAAAATGTGGGTATTTTCATCATGAAAATCGTATTTGGCATTATCGGCATTAGGATAAAAACGCCCTATTCTCGCTCCCTCAATTACAGACGCATTGTCTTTATAAGCCACAATTGTTCCTTGTGGTTGATTTTGATGAGTTTGGCGAATCATGGCAAATAAAGATTTATCTTGTTTTTTACCATTCAAAACAAAATCGGCATTAAAAATCTTATGACGACAATGTTCTGAATTTGCCTGTGCAAACATCATCAATTCAACATCAGAAGGATTGCGATTGAGTTTCTGATAATTATCAAGCAAATATTCAATTTCATCATCAGATAGTGCCAAGCCCATATTTTTATTGGCTTGTTCTAATGCAGTTCTACCATTAGATAAAATATCTACAATATCAAAAGATGTAGCATCAGTCTGCCGGAAAAGTTTTGTTGCTTCGTTAAAATCTTTTAATACTGATTCAGTCATACGGTCATGTAATATTGATGCGTATTGATTAAAAGAATCTGCCGGAACACCTAATAGCGACACTGCCATAACTCTTTCGATTCGATTTACCACATCTAAACCGCAATTATGAGCAATATCGGTAGCTTTGGAAGACCATGGCGATACAGTCCCTAAACGTGGCGTAATCAAGAAACCATTGTTAAGTTCAGGGGTTTGGATATTAGCTTCCAAGAGGTTTTCCAAACAAGCTATTTCATTTTCGTTCAACACTCGCGTAGTATCGATTAAATACCAAAATACAGTTTGAATTTCATTAGTTTGTGGCAAATAAAGCTTTTGAGCTTGTTGCAATAATTTTTCAATACGAAAATCAGATAAGGCACTCTCGCCACGGAAAAAAAATACCGACATCAAAATATCCTGAAAACTAAAATTAAATTAATCAAATTATTTAAGTCTACCCTATTATCCACGTTTGATTAAACGTTGTTTCTCTCTTTGCCAATCTTTTTCTTTGAGAGATTCGCGTTTATCGTGTTGTTTTTTACCTTTTGCCAAACCGATTTCCATTTTGATTTTTCCATGCGAATAATGTAAATCCAAAGGAACAATGGTATAGCCACTGCGTTCTGTTTTGCCAATCAGTTTATTAATTTGAGTTTGTTGCAATAGCAATTTACGCTGACGCACAGGGTCGCATTTAATATGAGTTGATGCTTGTGGTAAAGCTGTAATATGCGAACCAACCAAGTAAAATGCGTCTTTTTTCCAATGAATATATGATTCTTTTAATTGAACGCGTCCAGCACGAATAGCTTTCACTTCCCAGCCTTGCAAAACCAAGCCTGCTTCGATTTTATCTTCGATGAAATAGTCGTGAAATGCTTTTTTATTATTTGCAATACTCATAATTATTAACAATAGTAAAAAATTTATAGTGCAATTTTATCAGAAACCGCTTTTATTGAGATTTTTCTCTTGCAAGATTTTGTTGCCAACGCCAAGCGTCTTTTAACATATCATCAAGATTAAAACGTGTCTGCCATTGCAATTTTTGATTAGCATAAAGAGCGTCTGCATAACAAACCGCAACATCACCAGTACGTCTATCTGTTACACAATACGGAATTTTAACCTTATTTACTCTTTCAAAAGCTTTGATAATTTCAAATACTGAATATCCGCGTCCTGTGCCAAGATTATAAATAAAAACACCGCTATCTTGATGATGTTTATTCATTGCCAAAATATGACCATCGGCTAAATCCATTACATGAATATAATCACGAACTCCACTACCATCAGCTGTTGGATAATCATCACCAAACACTGATAACTGTTGAAGCTTGCCCATCGCAACTTGGCAAATATATGGTAAAAGATTATTGGGAATACCATTGGGCAATTCACCAATCAAGGCAGAAGTATGAGCACCAATCGGATTAAAATAACGCAAAATAACCACACTTAAACGTTTATCCGAAGCCGCTACATCTTGTAAGATGCGTTCTACTATATATTTAGAAGTGCCGTAAGGATTAGATGTGTTACCGGTTGGCATATTTTCATGTATTGGTAAGGTAGCAGGATTTCCATATACAGTTGCGGTAGAACTAAAAATCAGAGTAAAAACCCCTGCTTCTTTCATTGCTTTTATTAAAGAAAGACTGCCAGAAACATTATTTTCATAATATTCAATAGGATTATTAATGCTTTCTGAAACTGATTTTAATCCGGCAAAGTGCATTACCGCATCAATATTATGTTTGCTAAAAATATCTTGCAATAAGGCAAAGTCTCGTACATCACCTTGATAAAAAATAAGTTCTTTGCCACAAATTTTATGAATGCGATCAATAACATCAACACTTGAATTGGATAAATTATCCAAAACAATTACCTGATGATTATTTTCTAATAAACTTACTACCGTGTGCGAACCAATATAGCCAGTACCACCGGTTACCAAAACATTCACAATTTTGCTCACTTAATTAAAATTAAAAAATGTGCATTATATAGCCGTTTTATAATCGATTTATAGCATACACGTCGTTGACATGCTTTACCGTATTATTTTATACAGTCTTCGTCGTCCGCCTTGCCTATTTTTGGTCTGAATTTACTATATTTTTCATACTCAAAATAGTCTGCCGGAAAAAATTTAATCAATCATCAGAAGTATCAGCCAAAACTTTAAGATGTGCCGCTACTGAACGTGCTAATGGGTCTGGGTCGTATCCGCCTTCTAATACAGAAATCAGTTTTCCTTGACAATATAGCTGTGCTTGACGCAATAGATGTTGAGTTATCCAAGTATAATCAGATTCTATCAAGCCAAAATTTCCCATATCATCTTCACTATGTGCATCAAAACCAGCACTAATAATTATTAACTCTGGATTAAAACGCTCAATCGCAGGTAACCATTTTTCCATAACTACCTCGCGATATTCCAAGCCACAAGTTCCAGCTGGTAATGGAATGCTCACAATATTAGGATTGCTTCCCAAAGACTTATCACCTGAATACGGAAAAAATGGATGTTCAAAAGTAGAAAGCAACATAATCCGTTCATCATCTTTAAAAACATCTTCCGTACCATTACCATGATGCACATCAATATCCACAATTAAAACTCGTTGCAAACCATATTTTTGAATGGCGTGCATAGCACCAATTCCAGCGTTATTGATAAAACAAAATCCCATTGGTTTTTCAAGCTCGGCATGGTGTCCTGGTGGACGAATTGCACAAAACGCATTGGGAGCTTCACCACTCATCACCATATCAACCGCTTTAATAACCGCACCAGCAGCATAACGCATGGCAGGGATAGTGCCACTATTCATGGCAGTATCAGTATCTACGCGGAAAGTACCAACATGCGGAGAAACCGATTCCAAATATTCAATGTAATGCAAAGGATGAACTAATGCCAACTGTTCATTTGTAGCAGGTTCAGGAGTGATATGTTGTAAAGAATCAAAAATACCTTCTTCAATTAAACGATTTTTAATTGCTACCAAACGTTCAGGAGATTCGGGGTGTCCCTCACCCATATTATGTCCAAAACAAGCAGGATGTGTGATATAAGCAGTCGTGCCTTTACTACTATTGAGCCATTCAAACATAGCTATTCACTCAAATTTGATGATAAATTAATAATTGCTTTTAATGATACGCTCAATCAAACAGCATGTGTCAGATAGGTATATTGCATCGCAAAGATTATCAAGGCTTACATGCTTCATTCCACACAAGAATCATTATTAAAAAAAACACTTAAAAATTCACTCTATAAATCATACAACTTGCAAGCTGTGCTTTGATGTTTGATAATGCAAACTTTCAACCAAAGAGGTTTTAAACTATGAAACACTTGCTATTATTAACAGTGGTAACTTCGACACTCATCATAACATCTTGTGCTACACCAACTACAACAAACAACACAACCACCACCACACCATCACAAAACTATCAATGCGGACCATTTCATGCCATATTTTCTTATGATGACGCTAAACACAACAATGCTTCTTTGACACTATCTCGCATTACCAATGGCAACGTACAAGCCGACACCTTACCTATGACTCGTAATAACGGAGAAGCAAGAGAAGTATTTAGCAATAATCAAATGCAAACTCAATGGACTAATTTAACTCATGGTGCTGAATTAACCTATCCTATCGATGGTATCGTACAATTTTTCCCATGCCAACGTAAGTAATTGTTTATAGATGTTTAATACATTTAATTTTAATGAAAAGATTTTTGCAATCCTATTTTTTATATTAGGATTGCTTCTTTTCTTTTCATCATCAGCAAGTAATCTAATTTTTTATTTAATTGCCATATCAAGTATAGTACTAATTATTTCAACACCTCAAAAACGTAGTATAATAATCAAGGAAGTTTTAACCAATAGATTAGTACAAATAATTTTATTATGGTTAATATTACTATACGCATCTGTTTTATATAGTTCAGGAGATTTTATTTTACAATGTGCTGATAAATATAAAAAATATTTTTTAATACCAATAATAATATACGGAATAATATACTACCGTGAAAAAAATATACATCTAAACAAATTATTCTTACACGGAGTAATAAACGGTGGCTTGCTATTATTTATAATGTCCATATCATTAAAATTTAGTGGGTTAAGTCAAATACTATTAGAAAAACAATATATATCATATCAAAAAATAATTAATGGTGGATATATAATTCCTAATGATTTCTTTATAACATCGATATTGTATTGCATAATATTTTCATATGCTATTCAATTGATTTTTGAAAAGAAATTTACAAAAGGAATACCACTATTATCTATTAGTATATTTATGGTTACTTTTGTTTTAATTCAAAGAACAGGTTACATCGCATTACTAATAATGACAATTTGCATGCTATATAATATTATTCAAAGTAAAAAAATAAAATTTATAACCATATTATTAGTAATAGCAAGCTTATTATCAATGCAGTTTTTTGCCAAAAATATACTTACAGAAAGATTTGCAGCAATACATAATGAATACACACAATGCAGCCAAGCATTAAAAAACGACGCAAATCCTAATAGTAAAATATTGCAAAAAAGTTGCTCACTCAGTATAGGATTAAGAACATTATATATTCATGATTCAATACAACAAATAAAACAATCACCAATATATGGACATGGATTAGGTAGTTCACATATTCTAACCATAGATACAACAAATTATGATAAAGGTATTTTTACCACAAGATATTCATTAAATCCTCATAATGAATATTTATTACAAGGTATTCAATTAGGAATAATTGGTATTATCCTATTAATAATAATATTTACATTAACACTAAAAACAGCGTTAAACCTAAAAGATTCCAATCGCAATATTTTAATTGGTATAGTATTGGTTTATATTGTATCATGTTTATTTAACTCATTTTTATTAGATGCAATGGAGGGTATCGTATTTATTATGATATTATCCACAATTGTGGCAATAAACCTTGTAGAAAAGAAAGGTAAACCTACATGAAACTCATTATATTAGACCGCGATGGAGTGATTAACAAAGATAGAAATGACTATGTAAAATCAGCAGAAGAATGGGTATTAATTCCACAAAGTGCTGATGCCATTGCATTTTTGAATCAATCAGGTTACACCGTTGCAGTTGCAACCAATCAATCAGGGATTGGACGCGGTTTATTTACTATGCACGATTTAAATCAAATTCATGCCAAAATGTACCGCACGGTACAACAAGCTGGTGGAAATATTACCGGAGTTTGGTTTTGCCCTCACACCCCAGAAGATGAATGTGAATGTCGCAAACCGAAAACCGGTATGATTCGTGATATTATTACTCGCTTTGGAGCACTGCCGGAAGAAACATATTTGGTAGGAGATAGTTTACGAGATTTACAAGCCATAGAAGAAGTTGGCGGTATGCCTGTTTTAGTTTTAACCGGCAAGGGACAAAAAACTTTGGAACAACACGAAGAGCAATTACCTTTGCACACCCAAGTTTTTGAAGATTTATGGTCTTTTTCGCAAGCCATTTATACCCTATCTGCTTAAAATATTAACTAATTACAATCAAATTTAAATATGACAGACAATAAAACCATAATTGAAACATATTCAGTCAGTAAAAAAACTCTTTATCAACGCCTATATCGTTATTTAATAGGCTATTGGAAGATTTTTATTATTGCAATAATTGCAATGTTGGTAGTTGCAGCTACTGGACCTGCTTTTGCAGCTTTAATTAAACCATTGATTAATGATGGTTTTGTAGAAAGAAATCTCCAAAGCATGCGTTGGATTCCATTTGCAATTGTTGGTTTATTTTTTATTCGAGGATTATTTAATTTTATAAATGAATATGCAATGAGTTATCTTTCTGGACATTTGGTACAAAGGGTACGCGAAGAAATGTTTGCCAAAATTATGCGTTTGCCAAGTGTCTTTTTTAACGAAAACTCATCAGGAAGAATTGTTTCACGTATTATCAATGATGCCAATTTAATGACAGATGCCAGTTTTAATGCAGTTACTATATTAGCCAAAGATGGGGTAACTGTATTAGGATTATTAGGACTTTTACTATATATAGAATGGAAACTAACATTAGTTACATTAATTGCTATTCCTGTAATGGGATTATGTATTCGTTTTAGCAGTAAGCGCTTACGTAAATTATCAAGAGAAAACCAACAATATTTAGGCAAAATGACCCAAGTTCTTAATGAAAACATTGACGGAGTACGTATGGTAAAAATATACTCCGGACAACAATACGAACAACAACGTTTTCATAATACAACCAATAGTGTACGCCATAATTTAGTAAAACAAACTGCTGCTAACACAGCTAATACATCAATAACGCAATTGTTAGTATCTATTGCTTTGGCTTTATTTATTTATTTTGCAGCAAGTCGTGCTGCCAATGCTAATAATAATGAATTTAATGCTGGTGATTTTATGTCATTTTTAACAGCAATGGTAATGATGTTCGACCCAATTAAACGCATCACTACAATTATGCAATCATTACAACGTGGTTTAGCAGCTGCCGAAAGTGTTTTTACATTTTTAGATACACCAGAAGAAATTGACAATGGAAAATTAAATCCATCACAAAAATTACAAGGAAATATTAATTTCGAAAAAGTATCATTTCGCTATCCTAATAGCGATAAAAATAGCTTAAATACTATTGATTTAGATATAAAATCTGGTCAAATGATTGCTTTGGTTGGCACTTCAGGTTGCGGCAAAACTACTTTGGCAAATCTTATTCCAAGATTTTATGATATTACTTCTGGAAAAATTACTTTAGACGGTACTAATATTCAAGAATATTCTTTGGACGCATTACGCAGTAATATGGCATTTGTTAGCCAAGATATTGTATTATTTAATGATACTATTGCACATAATATTGCATACGGTGCATGTCAAAATGCTAATACTTATGAAATTATAAATGCTCTTAAAGCTGCTAATGCTTGGGTTTTTATTGAAAATCTGCCGGAAGGCATAAATACCATAGTTGGCGAAAACGGTGCAAAACTATCCGGTGGTCAAAGACAAAGACTATCAATTGCACGTGCCATATTGAAAAATGCTCCAATATTAATTTTGGACGAAGCAACCAGTGCTTTGGATAGTGAATCAGAAAAACAAGTTCAAATTGCATTAGAAAAATTAATGAAAGACAAAACAACCATTGTTATCGCCCATAGATTATCAACTATAGAACATGCAGATAATATTATAGTAATGCACGAAGGTAATATAGTTGAACAAGGCTGCCACAATGAATTAATAGCACAAGGCGGAAGATATGCTATGTTATACGCCACTCAATTTAGTGTAGATAAATAGATTTTAAGTCTGCCGAAAAAGTTTTGTTTTACATAGAAGGTTATGCAAAATACTTTCCGCAATCCTTACAAAACAAGGAATTTGAAGAATGAAACACAAACTCTTTTACATTTTGCTGATGACTGTCTTTTCTACCGCTATTTATGCACAAGATGTACAAAATCACTCCATGATAGAAAAACTGTTGGGTAAACACTTGTTTGCTTTGCAATGGGTTAGTTGGGAAAAATTTGGTACAGCAAACATTACCCAAAACAATCAACAATTAGAAATTCATGCAAAACAAGAACTTAATGGAAATTATGCCACTATGGACGGCATCATTATTCCTATCGATGAACGCACTTTTCTGTTTAGGGGAGACATTCTTACCCGAGTAGATCACATTGCACAAGGTAATGAATGCAAACGTTCTGGCGATTATCTGTTTGAAACCACACAAAATCGCAAATATTGGCGTATGTTGGCTCATTATAATCCATGCGATGAAGTTATTGATTATATTGATATTTATTTTAAGTAAAGAGCTATCTGTTTAGCGTAACTCAAGTGTAGAAATTCCTAGCGTTCTTTACACTATTTGAAAGATAATAGTGAAATGAAACTACACAAGAACACCCGATTACTACCGTATCAAAGAGCGGCGATATGGCGGTCATATACGCAAGACAAAGTCGGCGGCGTTGGCTCGGCAAT
>JAFZMY010000040.1 GCA_017553165.1 Neisseriaceae bacterium | reverse complement strand
GACAATTTCGTCAAAAGTAAAACCATATTGAAACCCAGAACAACCGCCGCCTGTAACAAATACCCGCAGTTTTAATTCAGGATTGTTCTCTTCGGCAACCAAATCTTTCACTTTGGCACAGCAGTTTTCGGTAAAAATAATTGGAGATTCATTACTCATTATGTTTAATTCCTTATTAGTAATTTCTTGATGTAAGTGTTCGGTTTCATGTTTTTTGAAACGGTTTAGATTTTACCGTAAATTAAAATAAAATAATTGCTAATCATGATTTTTTAATAAATTTTTTCCGGCAGACTATGACTTGTAAATAGTTAAGTCTGCCGGAAAGTTTTATAACCAGTTTTTAATTCGTAAGATGCCTTCTGCCATTTGTTCTATGTTGCGAGTGTATGCAAATCTCAAATATTTATTAGTTTGATTATTGCCAAAATCAACACCTGGTGCACTTGCTACTTGAATTTCTTTTAACATTTTATGGGCAAATATTTTGCTGTCATTGCAATGTGCTGAAACATTTGCCCATAAGTAGAATGCACCTTGCGGTTTATTTTCCACTTCAAATATTGAAGATAGTTCTTTGTAGAGAAAATCACGTCTGGTAGCAAACTCTTTTTTCACATCGGCAAGATATTCATAATCGAATGCCGCTAACGCTGCATACTGGCTCAATGTCGGAGGACAGATAAATAAATTTTGGGCAATAACTTCTGCATCTCGAATTTGATCTTCTGGAACAATAATCCAACCTAAACGTGCTCCTGGCATACAAAAATATTTAGAAAAACCATTTATTACATAGGCTTTATCATTAAATTCCAAAGCTGTATTAGCTATACCATCATAAACTAAACCGTGATACAACTCATCAGAAATAAAGGAAATTCCATGTTCAAGACAGTATTGGTTAAGTGATTGTAAACGTTCAGTAGTGTAAATATTTCCAGTTGGATTGGCTGGCGATGAGATTTGTAATGCATCAATCTTGTTTGAATGCAGTTGGTCTGGGTGAAGTTGATACGATTCACTTTTATCAACTGCAAATGCAACTGGTTCAATGTTTAGAAAATGTGCAAAATTTTTATAGCATGGATATGATGGGTCGGTTAAAGCAAGAATACCGCCACTTTTGAGTGCCAAAGCGTATGCAATTAAAAACGCTCCGCTACTACCAGGTGTCAATAGGATTCGCTCTGGGGCAATATTAACTTTGTATGTATTAAGATAATGATTGCTGATTTTCTTACGCAATTCGTATAAACCAAAGCTTTCGGTGTAACTAAAACGATTAGATGCAATTGCCTGATGAAAAGCATCACACACTAATGGCGATGGTTGTAAATCTGGTTGTCCAATTTCAAAATGTACGCAATTTTGATAATGTGATGCTTCACGCACTATGTCCATCACCATAAATGATGTCATTTCTTCATAACGCATCATGATTTTTCTTCCTTAAACATAGGCGATAATCTCAAACGTATATCATTTCCAATTTGACGATAATCATCAATTTGCCAACGGTCAATATTGGATAAACTGGTAAGTTCCGGCAGTGTGAATGAGCTTTTTGCCTTATCGCCCAAGATAATTGGAGCTTGGTAAATTATTAATTCATCAACTATATTACTTTGGATTAACGAAGCACTCAAAGTAGCACCACATTCGCACCATACTTCGCCAATACCACGTTGTGCCAATTCATTCATCAAAAGATGTAAATCAATCTGACCATTAGAGTCTGCCGGAATCCTGATTATTTCTACTTGCGATGGATATTGAGTGCTTATAATTGTTTCCGGCAGTGTTACTAATAATGTTGGTTTACCATCTGTACAAATTTGTGCAGTTGCAGGTGTTTGTAAATGACTATCTACTACCACTCGTAATGGTTGGCGTAAAGTATCGATACTACGTACATTCAAGCGTGGATTATCGGCTAACACTGTTCCTATTCCGGTTAAAATTGCACAACTTTGAGCACGTCCTTCTTGCACATCAAGTCTTGCATCTTCACCGGTAATCCATTGGCTAACGCCATTATTAAGTGCTATTTTGCCATCTAAACTTTGAGCAATTTTGAGACAAACAAAGGGTCGATTGCGTTCGAAACGTGATAAAAATCCTCGATTGATTTTTCGTGCTTCATCTTCCAATAAACCGTAAGCGGTTTCGATTCCGGCAGTGTTTAACATAGTAAAACCCTTACCAGATACACAAGGATTGGGGTCTTTGATGGCAGCAATGACTTTTTTCACACCGGCACGAATTAGGGCTTCGGCACACGGTGGCGTTTTTCCATAATGTGCACAAGGTTCTAATGTTACATAAACAGTTGCACCATAAGCTTTATCTTTTGCCTTTTCCAATGCGAAAATTTCAGCGTGATGTCCACCTGCTTGTTTATGCCAACCTTCGCCAACAATTTCTCCACCATGTGCAATTACACAGCCTACTTTGGGATTTGGAGAAGTAGAATAACGACCTTGATATGCCAATGACAAAGCACGACGCATCAAGGTCTCATCAATAGAAGAAAATTTATTTAAATCAGTTAACACGGACATCTGATAAATATTTGTCCATAGCATCAAATGAGAGATTAACGCTTTGTACGCAAACTGAATACAATTCCTCCCCATCAACTATGGCAAGACAGCTTTCTTTGAATTTGTCTTCATCAACTTTGTAGGTAAAGCGATAACTCATGCGTTCATCAACAACATTGCCAATACGTACATCGTTATAGGTTTTTTGTTGTTTGAACATTGATGCTAATTGTTTGAAATATTGTTCTGATGGCACTTGTAGTTTGCCTAAATGTTCAACTCGTATTAGTGCATCATCTAATTGGTTACGTGATAGCAGGGTCAAAGACGAGTTAGATGAATCGATTTCATCTACGGTAAACATGCCATTTACTTTTAGAGTGATTTTTTGACTACTATCGGTTAGAGTTTGCATGGAAGAAAAATTAGCCTCTTCTGCTGATGCTATTTCTTTGTTTATATCAGCATCAGAAACTGATGATTCTGGTTTTCCGCATGAAGCTAACAAGGTACACAAGGCAATCGAATAAACAAATCTATTCAAAAACATTTTTTATATTCCTGTTTATAAATCTGGGGCAGTATTGTAACGGATTATAAGCATAAAATTAAATCAAATAGTTATATTGCATAAAAATCTTTCTGTAAGTGAGTTTTCAAGCACATTATCAATTATCTGGGGCAGGGGACGAGTTCTTTGCATAATTAACATATTGTTAGGTCTGCCGGAATTAATGCTCATACGTGCTTTGGCAGGTGTAAATGGTAAATTGTGTTGCGTAGCAAATTCTTTGGCACGACTATTTGCCAAATTCAGCATAGCAAACAAAGATACATCAAGATAAAAAACTCTTACCTCTAAAACTAAAATACGTGCCGCAAACCAATCGGCTTCTTCGGTAAAAATATCAGGAGAAGTTTTTGAAAAATCATGACGTTGTGATGCAATCATACATGCGATTGTGCGAATTTGTGGCAATAGTGCTTCACTTAACATGCCAGCAGTTTGAAAACCTACTTTATCACGGCACAAATCGTCTCGATGTGCATTGCCATCTACAACCAAGCACCAATCGTATAGTCTTTCCGGCAGACTATTTGTGTTTTCGTTTGGTATTCTTTGTGTATTAATCATGATAAAACTCCTATTAATTAACCCACTGCAAAACTATTGTCTGTGGCACATTTTTGTGTTGTACGTTGCTCTAAATATATATAACTGCTTGTTATGTCCTATTTTTGCATTTAATGTCTTAACAATGTTTGTGCAAATTCTACAGGTAAAAAAAACGCCTATTTGGATAAAACAGGCGGAGGATAAAAATTATACAACTCAAAATCAAACAATCAATCAACTAAATCAAATTACAAACGCAATCCACCGCCAGTTTTCTGCACCAGCGGTAGTAATAGAAGAAAATGGAAAAAAAGTTAGCATTCATAATTTTTTTCAGGATAATTACTCATTGTTATCTTGTCAACAAAAATAAAAAAGTTTTTAATTTAAGAAACCCCTGCAAAACCTAATTTTTGAAAAAGAAACGCCGTAGGGTGGGCATTCCTGACACACCAACCGCCCGATAGGGTTGAATAAAAAGTTGTTAAAATACAATTGGTTAACTCCTACGGCGTTTTAGTGGGTTGTGTTGTCCCACCCTACGGTAGGATTAAATTTTTGTTTCAGTAAGGGTTTTGCAGGTGTTTCTTTAATCCTTCTCCCCAACGATTAAGCAAATCATGTTCAATATTCAGATGATTTAAAATTCTTGCCACTACAAAATCGATTAAATCATCAATACTTTGAGGGTGGTGATAAAAAGCTGGTGATGGTGGAATTACAACAGCACCGCATTCTGATAATTTTAATAAGTTGCTCAAATGGATTGTGGATAGTGGCGTTTCTCGTGGTACAAGGATTAATTGACGTTTTTCTTTCAAACATACGTCTGCTGCTCTTTCGATAAGATTATCCGATAAACCACAAGCAATAGCTGCAATCGTCCCCATACTCGCAGGACAAATAACCATTGCATCAGAAACATTAGAACCACTGGCTGCGGGTGAAAACCAATCATCATGTGCAAAAACTTTTATCTGTTCTGGTGCTGCATTAAATTCATGTTCTAAACGTTGTGTAGCAATTTGCATGTCTGATGCTAATTCCCAATCACATTCTTGCTTGGCTACAATTTGTGCAGCAGATGAGTAAATTAAGCGAATTTGCACACCACTTTTTACTAAATACGACAATAAACGCTTGGCATAGGGTATGCCAGAAGCTCCTGTTATCGCCATAGTAATACTGCTTAATGTTACTATTTTTGCACTCGACCCATTATTCGTCATATACTTAACAATCTTTACAAGATAAAACCACTATCAATTATACGAAAGAATAGTTATGAAAATAGTCAAAATAATCTCGATTTTTTCCTTGCCGGCATTGTTAACCGCCTGCGTTGGCTTAACTTTCGATGATGTTTTTGCACCAAACTTTCCCAATCAACAGGTTCAAAAAACAACCACATCAACCAATAGAAATGAACCTGCAACTACAAATACAAATAAGGTAAATTCTAACGCCATATCTTCGCGTAAGGAAAAACCAACTAAAGTTGTTGATTCTAACAAGAGTGCTGTGGAAGCTACATCTTGTTTGACATCTCAATTGGTAAAACGATTTAATCTTCCGGCAGACTTTTATGCAGTCAGAAAATATAAAGATGGCTCTGCAACTGTGCAGTTAGTTAATCCTTATACAAAGAAAAATGGTTTGTACATAGATGTCGTACCTAAATCTTCGAATAAATCACAACTATATTTGTATGCAAATTATGCAACAATGTCACAAGCTTGGAAGAGTCTGCCGGAAAAATGTAAATAAAGTTTGTTATATCGTATCACTTTGTAGGATAATTATAGCTTGTCGTAGAAAACACTGCACAATCACACACTGATTGATTTTTAATTACATAAGAGCTTTTTATTAATTATGTCAAAACAACAAAAGAAAACAGAAACGTCTTTGGGAATTGCTTTGAAAGAAGCTGTTCAAACTTTGAGTCGCAAAAAACAAACTGAATTGATAGCTAACCACATCTACAGCAAATATGAGGTGTTCAGCAGATTTAAACCTTTGGCAATTGGTATCGACCAAGACCTTATCAAAGCCATGCCACAGTACGACTCTCAATTAATCTTACGTGTTTTATCAACTCATTGTCGCCGTCCTCGTTATATTCGTTCTTTGGCACGTGGTGGTAAACGTTTTGATTTGAACAATCGTTTTCGTGGCGATATAAGCCGTGAAGAACAAGAAGTGGCACAAAAACACCCATCTTTGCAAAAAGACGATAATACCGCTGAAAAAAATGTGCAAGCATCAGGGTCAGATGTTAACTAATTGATATTCAATGCTATTGTTTGACACACATTGTCATTTAACAGATATATTTGATAGTCTGCCGGAAAACTTTCCGGCAGACTATTCTTGTATTGGCAATATATTATCTGTAACTTATCGTTATAGTGATTGGGATAAGAATATTTTATTTGCTAAACGATTTGTAAATGTGATTCCAGCTTTTGGTATTCACCCTTTGTTTATAACTGATGACGATAAAAATCATCTTAATCAATATGAATCATATTTAGATATTTTCCCTACATCGATAATAGGGGAGATTGGTTTGGATTTTTATCACAATCCAACTTATTCAGAAAAACTTAAACAATACGACTTATTCTCACAACAAATTGCTATTGCCAAACATTTTCAACGTCCGATAATTATTCACCAACGCAAATCGCAACAGGAATGTATTTCGCTATTAAAATCGCAAAATTTTGATTGTGGTGGTTTTGCACATGGTTTTTCCGGCAGTCTTGAACAGGCATTGCAGTGGATAGATTATGGTTTTGTTTTAGGAATAGGGTGTGTTTTACTTCGCAATAATTCTCGTTTGCGTGAAATTTTGCCTCGCTTACCATCTTGGGCTTGGGTATTAGAAAGTGATGCTCCTTTTATGCAAAAAAACAATTCACCGATAATTATTCAAGAAATAGCAAAAATCGCTGCAAAATTATGTAATAAAAATACAGAAGATATTACTAATAATACTACTAATAACGTATATAGAATATTAAATATGTATTCTTAAATAGTCTGCCGGAAAAATATTAGAATATTTTTAATCTTCTTGATTTTCTACCCATTGCCGCATTGCCTTTTGAATTATCTCATAAGAAAAACCACGATAGGATAAAAAACGATAACACTTTTGTTTTAGTTGTGCTGAAATTGGATAATCTGCTGTACCAAATTTTTTTTGCAATACCTGTTTGGCATTGGCTATTTCTTCATCATCATTTAATAAATATTTTTGAGCAGTTTCACTATCTACACCTTTTTGACGTAATGTTTCTATTAGACGTAAATTCCCATATTTGCTTGATTTGCTATTAATTAAACTTTCGCTAAATCTTTCATCTGATTGCCAATTTTTTTGGGATAACTCATCTAATACTTGCAAGATAAGTTCATTATCATCAGAGTATTTACTTAATTTATTTTTTAGTTCAAATTTACTATATTCACGACGTGAAAGATAATTGACAGCACGTAGATATAGTTGCTCATATGTTGCTGGAATGTTGTCATTTTTTGAGTAAATCATACAATTGACCAAAATCTTGAATTACGGCATCTGGACGAGTTTCTGGATTATTTGATAATTTTTCCATATTTCCATAACCAAACGATACTCCAACAACTTTGCTTTTAGCATTGCGTGCAGCCAAAATATCGTTAATAGAATCTCCAACCATTAACATATTTATAGGTTCTATTTTTAATAATTCACAAACATGCAATATTGGTGATGCTGATGGTTTTTTTTCCGGCAGTGTATCACCTCCAATAATTATAGAAAATTCTTTGGCAACACCTAATTTTTCCAATATTGGTTGTGCAAATATTTGAGATTTATTGGTAATTACCGCTAATGGTAGATTTAATGTTTTTAATAATGCCAAAGTATCTGCCACATGTCTATATAAACGAGTGTTGTCGGTTGAATGTTCGGCATAATGACGTACATATAATTCGAAACCTTTTTCCCATAAACTTTGCTCTGCCAATTCTTCATGATTATTGGTAAGTGCTCGATGCACTAAACGTGCCATACCATCACCCACAAATGATAATAAAACATCTTGTGATAAAGGTGGCATGTTTAATGCACAACGCATTGCATTGGCAGATGCGGCTAAATCACCAATTGAATCTACTAATGTTCCATCTAAATCAAATGCAACAGCTTGAATTGATTGAAAAATATTATTAGACATTTATTTTATTATACCAAAAAATTTATTATCCACGTGGAAAATGTTGTTTCAGAGAATTGATAGCCATATGATAATCATCTTTACCAAATACAGCCGAACCTGCAACAAAGATATTAGCTCCATCATCAATTAAGTCGGCAATATTACTATCGCAAACACCACCATCAACTTCTATCATAATTTGCCGTCCGCTTTTATCTGCATATTTATCGCATAATGTTTTGCATTGACGGATTTTTTCTCGCATTGCCGGAATAAATTTTTGCCCACCAAATCCGGGATTTACCGACATTATCAATATCATATCTAATTTATCTAAAACATGCTCAACCATACATAGTGGCGTAGCAGGATTAAGTGCCAATCCAGATAAAATATTATGTTCACGAATCAATGAAAGGGATCTGTCAATATGTCGCGATGCTTCTGGGTGAAAACTGATAATGTTAGCACCAGCATTGGCGAAATCTTTAATCAATAAATCCACTGGTTCAACCATTAAATGAACATCAATCGGAATATTTTTAAGATACGGCTTTAATGCACTACATACCACTGGACCAAAGGTAAGATTGGGAACATAGTGATAATCCATCACGTCAAAATGAATCCAATCGGCACCAGCTACAATAACATTTTGAACTTCTTCACCCAATCTTGCCATATCTGCCGATAAAATACTTGGTGCAATACGATACATAGATATTGTCTTTCTTAATGTTGAGGTTTACCATCATTTTAACACTGAAACTGATTCCTGCAAAACTAACATTACGGTATTACTTATTTATAAAAATTAAGGTTTTGTAGGAATTTTTTTAAAGTCTGCCGGAAAAACTATTTATTCCAATTTATTTTCAATTTCCTCTAATAATTTGTTAATAAAACGAGCACGTTGAAAATTGTTTAATGCCATTTCAAAATCTGATTTTGAAAAAGCATCTGTTAATTTATTGATTATTTCTTGTTGTTCTTGATAAATTTTATTGTGAAGTAATTTATATTCTTCTTGGGTTTGAGCTGTTTCTAATTCTTCTCTTAATTGCATTTGCTGCATTAAAAAATTACTATCTACATTGCTATGTTTTTCATCGGCATCGATGCCATTTAATTTTAATATATAATTAGCACGAGTTAATGGATTTTTTAAGGTTTCGTATGCTTGATTAATTGTTGCAAACAGCATCATTTGTTGGCGTTGTTCAAATGCTGATAGCATGGTTGTACGGTCAGGGTGATATTGTGATGCTAAATTACGATAGTTTTTTTCTAATATATCGTAATTTATATCAAATACTTGTGGTAGCTGAAAAATATTAAAAAAATTATTCATAATTAATTTATCTTTTGTGTTAGGTTAAATGGATTATTTCTTGCCAATTAATAATACCATGAGCTCCAAGTTTAATAAAATTATAAGGATTATTAGTGGTGGTTGTAGCAATTAATATGGGTTGTGAAACTTTTTCTTGCAATAAATTGTATAAATCTGTATCATTTCCTATCCAAATAATAGCTTGTGCATCTAATACTTGTAATAATTGAGTGCGGTTATTGATTATTGCCCAAAATATTTTGTTATTATTAGGTAATTCTCCATTTGATATGTTAATTAATTGTGGTGCTGTTTTTTGTAAATGTAATCTTGATAAGGGTAGGGCGTAGCAATGTTTTTCAGAATCATAAATACCGTAAATACTGCCGGAAAGTTCTATTGGAATATTTAAAGCATTTATAATAGGTAAATTATTGGGTAAGATTGGGGATAATTGTATATTATTAGGGTATTGCCACGATAGTGTTTGTCCTTCTTTAGGAATTGGTGTTCCTGACCAATTATTATAGAATATTCGAAAAAATTGTATGGTTATTAATTTATCATCACGATAAGTTGATATATTTAACCATGAATTTGCATCGTTAATATTAATTCCAATTTCTTCTTGCAATTCTCGTTTTAAGGCATCTAATGGTGTTTCTCCTATTTCTATTTTTCCACCAGGAAATTCCCAGAAATTAGCGAAACTTTTATCGATAGGACGCGTTGCTAATAAAATTTGATTATCATGATTGAATAATATTGCGGCAACAACAGGTACAGTGATAGTCATATTATTTTTCTGCAATAACAAATGCTAATACATAATCTTGTTCATCGCTTAAACTTAAATGAACTTTGCTTATTCCTTGTTCTTTTAGCCATTTTTGTAAAGAGGCATCACATAGAAATTCTGGACTGCCGTTTTTATCGTGTACTACTGCAATATTGCTTAATGTTGCAGGGTGGCGTAATCCGGTGTGAATTGCTTTGGCAAAAGCTTCTTTGGCTGCAAAACGTTTGGATAAGAATAAAACAGGGTGAGTAGGTGGTGTGCGAGACCATTCTAACCATTCGGTATGTGCTAAAATTTTATCAACAAAAACATCGCCATAACGTTTGTATAAACGTTCGATGCGAGTAGTATTGACAATATCTGTACCTATTCCATAAATCATATTAAATACAATCAGTTAGTAAAAAATTAACAAGCATCAAAACCTGCATTTTCTATTGCATCTATCATGGCATTTTTGTTGGTTTTTTGTGGGTCAAAGGAAACTTCTGCTATGTTTTCGGATAGACTTACCCTTACATTTTCCACACCGTTTAATTTTTCTAAAATACGTTTTACGCTATCGACACAACCTGAACAAGTCATGCCTTCAATTGTTAATGTAATGTTTTCCATAGTTTTTTGTGTTAATAGTTGTTTTGTCAAAATTTATACAGCAAATGATTATTTGCTGTATTTTGTGTTTTCCAAGCCTACCATAGAATGTAATTTTTTTCAATTAGTTAATTAAAATAGTGATGTTGTTTAGTGTATGATATTTGTCAATTTGATTGATTTATAACTATTTAATAAACATTATTATTTTCCGGCAGACTATTTAAATATAAGTCTGCCGGAAAGGTGGTATATTAAGGTATAATACAAAATTATTTATAAGAAGCGGTAACTTATCTATGAATAGCATGATTAATAGTAATGATACCATTGCAGCTATTGCAACTGCGACTGGTGGTGGAGTTGGTATTGTTCGTATTTCTGGAAAAAATTTACAAGAATTTTCATGTAAAATCAGTAGATTAGATAATATTGTGCCACGACGTGCCTTATATGTAGATTTTTATGACGAGAGTGGTGATGCTATTGATAGCGGTTTGTTATTGTATTTTCCAGCACCGGCAAGTTTTACCGGAGAAGATGTGGTTGAGTTGCACGGGCATGGTGGTGCAGTGGTTCTCAATCTATTGTTGCAACGTTGTCTTCAATTAGGGGCACGTCCAGCACAAGCAGGTGAGTTTTCGCAACGTGCTTTTTTAAACGGCAAGATGGATTTGGTGCAAGCGGAAAGTGTTGCCGATTTGATTGCGGCTAATGGGGAACGTGCTGCACGTATGGCAATGCGTTCATTAAAAGGTGAATTTTCTCAAAAAATTCATCATATTAAAGATGATTTAATTCATCTGCGTATGTTGGTTGAGGCAACTTTGGATTTTCCAGAAGAAGAAATCGATTTTATTAATCATGACGAGGTAATTTCTCGTATCGATTCATTGCAATCTGCAATAGACAATGTACTTGCAAGTGCCAAACAAGGGGCTATTTTGCGTGATGGGATTAATATTGTTTTGATTGGTGCTCCTAATGTTGGTAAATCTTCCCTGCTTAATGCTTTAGCTGGTGATGAAGTAGCAATTGTTACTGATATTGCAGGAACTACGCGTGATACAGTGCGTGAAAATATTAGCTTGCAAGGTGTGCCTGTGCATATTATTGATACCGCAGGATTGCACAATACTGATGATATTGTTGAGCAAAAAGGGATAGAGCGTAGTCGTAATGCGGTGCAAACTGCTGATATTGTATTGATATTGACTGAAAAAAGCGAAAAAATAAATGCTGAAACTCAAGCTTTACTATCAGACATTCCGGCAGAGTTAAAACAAATAGAAGTGGTAAATAAAATTGATTTAATTGGAATGTCTCCTACTTGTAAAGAAATTAATGGTCGTGATGTTGTATATATTTCTGCTAAAAAGAATATGGGTTTAGATTTATTAGAACAAGTTATTCTTCGTCATATTGGTTGGTGTAATAATGATGAAGGTTTATTTTTAGCAAGGTCTCGTCATGTTTTTGCATTACAACAAGCACAAAAAGCGTTATCAGATGCAAGATGTATTTATCAGCCAGATTTATTATCTGAACATTTGCGTCAGGCTCAAAATGAGTTAGGTAAAATAACTGGTGAATTTAGTGCTGATGATTTATTAGGAGAGATTTTTAGTAATTTTTGTATAGGTAAATAAATTTATTTTATTAATATTAAATAGTCTGCTGGAAAATTATTTATCTTTCCGGCAGACTATTGAAATATTTCTATAAATCCCATTGTGAATATGGATGTTTACTCAAATAAGCATTGCTATAACGTCCATCATCGGTAATTTCTTCTCCTAACCATTCAGGAGTAGGGTAAGTTTGATTCTCATTAGCAAGTTCTAATTCAGCAACTATTAAAGGTGCATTAGCACCGTGATATTCATCTATTTCAAAAGATACATTATCAACTTTTACAATATGCCTTGTTTTAGTCATGGTAAATGCACAGAGATTATTCATCATGGTTTTGGCATCAGATATTGGAATAGGGTATTCAAATTCATGGCGAGATACAGGGGTAATAAAACCTTTTATGGTTAACCATGCTTTATCATCAATAATGCGTAAGCGAATTGTGCATTCTTTTTCAACGCTCATATAACCTTGTTGCATTTCGATTGATTTATGAATATTTTGTTTCCAATTGTCATTTTTTAACAAGAAACGTCTTTCTATTTCAACAGACATTTGATTTCCTTATACAAAGATTCTGGTAATGTAGCTTCTATTGGTAATACCCATACATTGGGAAGTTGATATTTGTTTAATTTAACCGCATCTTTTTCGGTAATAATAATTTTAACATTTTCCGGCAGACTTTGAATATCAATATTAGCATGGTCTGGTAATATGCGTTTTTCTATTAAGTTAATTCCCATTTTTTCAAGTGCAGTAAAAAAATTTTGTGGCTTACCAATTCCTGCTAATGCCATAGTTTTGCATTGGTGAAAAAATTGAGCATCTACTTTTTTATCTTGATTATTAAGAGCATAAAATTGTTTGTAATTCAAAGTGCTATTAAAAATTTTTCCATTTTTTGGTAAGACTGCTGGAATAGTTGTATTTTCTGCTGCATTAGAAATAATCAATATATCTGCTTCTGATATACGATTAATATTTTCACGTAAAGGACCATTAGGTAATACATCAAGATGAGATTGACATGAGTCTGCCGGAAAAACAATTATTTCTATATCACGTTGCATAGAATAATGTTGTAATCCATCATCAGCTATTATTAATTGTGTTTGTGGGAAATGTTGTAGTAATAGTTCTCCAGCAGAGATGCGGCTTTTTCCAACCGCAATCGGCACTCCTGTTTTATGTGATAATAATAGTGGTTCATCGCCATTGATGCTTGCATCATCATTGGGATTAACTATGCGAGTTGTTTTATCTTGGCGACCGTAACCGCGACTTATAATTCCAACTTTAATGTTACATTGTGTAAGTTTATTTACTATCGCGGCTGTAATAGGAGTTTTGCCACTACCACCTACATGAATATTGCCAATAATAACAACTGGTACAGAAAGTGTATGAGATTTTAGCCAAGATTTGCTATACATAAATCGGCGTATGCCAACCATCAACTCGAACAGACGAGATAATGGATATAGTACAAGGGTAAGCCACCAAATTGGTTTTTGCCAATGAGATTCAAGTAGATGATAGGTGTTTGGTTTATTTGGCATTATAAATCCTTGTAATATAATATTTCCTAAAATATAAAAGTCTATCGTGAAGTTTATTTTATTATACTTTCCGGCAGACTTTTATTAATTTATTTTATTTCTTTTAATAATCGTGTTTTTAATAATTTTTCATAATCAGAATTAGCTGGAGCCCAATTTGCAAAAGGATAAATTGCAATTCCACCACGTGGAGTGAAAATACCTTCTACTTCTATATAGCGTGGGTTTAGCAAATTTATTAAATCTTTCATAATGATATTGATACAATCTTCATGAAAATCACCATGATTACGAAAACTAAATAGATATAATTTCAATGATTTAGATTCAACTAAATATTTGTCCGGAATATAACGGATAATTATAGTCGCAAAATCTGGCTGTCCAGTTTTAGGACAAAGTGATGTAAATTCAGGACAATTGAGCGTAACCATATAATCATTATTAGGGTGCTTATTTACGAAACGTTCCAATAAATTAGGATTGTAATCGTAAGTATATTTTGTTTGTTTTTGTCCCAATAGTGTTACTTCTGATAGTTCGTTGTTGTTTCGCATTAAATTATACCTTTGTTACAAGTTATTTTTTAAATGTTGCCTGAAAGTTATTGAATGGATTGTAATCTATTTATTTCGTTTCTAATTTCTTCAATAATTTCAGTATTCGCCACTTCTTTGTTAATACTAAAAATAATAAATACTTTACCGCCAAATTGTTCGGTAAAATCATTAAAACTTGATTTCATTCTTTCACTTAAAGAATAAGAACCAAAGTTTGCTTTTGCACTAATGGGTTTGATTTGAAAACCGATTGCATATTTACCGATTTTGGCGATATAGTCAATATCACCTGCGTGGTCTAACTCTGGATTACTTTCTTCAAAAAGAATATTTGGAAATATTTTTGCTAATCCATCATAAATAACTGATTTTTCTCTTAAATAACCATCATAAGTTCGATTAATGGTTAAATTGTAAATATAATCAATGCAATCTTGTTCGGTTATGCTTTTAAATGCTTGTGTCCATTCTGGAATAACTGTTTCGGTAATTTTTTCATATAAACGAACACCTAATTCTTTTAATGTTTCATTTGTTATTTTGGTTTTATCTTTATTGTCTGCAAAAGCATTTGCAAAATACCATTCTTCCCATTCTTTTAAATTATCAGGCTGACATTCTCGAATTAACGCCATAACTGCACCGACTTTATTTGGGCGTGATAATTGATAAGTTTGGCAAGCGTAATTTAAAACGCGTTCTTTTTTACCAAAATTGATTGAATGAATGTTATTTTCGTTACTCATACGCATAAACTCAAAAATTTTTCTTTATATTTAAAATGGACGCTCTCATCGACTAATGCTAATTTATGTTTTAATAAATGAGCATTGATAAAAGTTTTGTTTTCTAAATAAAGATAAACCAAAGGCATATTTTTATTATCATATTTTTGTTTATCGTATTTTAAAAATACACGATTTCCTTTAAATTTAGATAATAAAAATTCAGTTGCTTTTCCGTTGATATTCGGATTTTGTTTAATTCCTAATAATCTAACAGTCAAACCATTATTTAATTTAATCAATTCTGGTGATACCACTTCTTTAACGGTAAATAACTCTTCTTTTTTATTTGCTTTATTATTATCTATTTTTGAACCAAATTGATTTTTTTTAATATCCATTTTTTTATCAATTTTATGTGTATCAATAAATTGATAGGGTAATGATTTTATTTTTTCTGCAAAATCAATTTTTGATTGTTGTTGCACAATTTTAATTTCAACTTCATCGTAAAGATTGTTTGTACCTATTTTATTTTCTATTAAGGGAATAAAATCAGGATTTATTTCATAACCGATTGAATTTCTGTTTAAATTTCTTGCTGCTAATGCGGTTGTGCCACTACCCATAAATGGGTCTAAAACGGTTTCTTGTGGAAAGGAAAACATTTTAATTAAGCGTTTTGGTAATTCTTCTGGAAACATAGCAAGGTGTTTATCTTGTTTGGCTCCACTAAAATACCAATGACCATTAAAATAAGTATTCCATTCTTCATTTGTCATTGCCGATTGTTCTTTTTGTTCTATACTTGGTTTTGGGGCATTGCCTTGTTTTTTGAATAATAAAATATATTCAAAATCTAATTTAACAATGCCGTTGCGTGGGTGTGGAAAACTGCCCATAACCACACCGCCGCCTGTTGTGTTCATTGTGGTTGCTTTTTGCCAAATAATTTGTCCCATAAAATCAAAACCAATCGTTTCGCAAAAACGAATAATTTCGGAATGAATAGGAATAACTTTATATCGTCCGTAATAAACTGAACGAGCAAATTGATCGCCAATATTGACACACAAACGACAACCGTTATGCAAAACTCTAAAACATTCTTGCCATACTAAATTTAAATGATTGATATATTGTTCATAAGAATCATCAAAACCAATTTGATTATTAACACCATAATCTTTTAATTGCCAATACGGCGGAGAAGTAACAATTAAATGTACACTCTCATTTGGCAATTCCTGCATATTTCTGCTATCGCCGTGAATAATCGTATGTTGAGTATTGTTTTGCATCATTTTTTATTCAAATTTAAATTCAGGCTGCCTGAAATATAACAGACATTTTTCAGGCAGCCTGAAAAATATACATTAAGTATCAATTTCCGCTAACAGTGCGTTTTCTTCGATAAAGGCACGGCGGGGTTCTACTTCATCGCCCATAAGGGTTGAGAACACATCGTCTGCGTTCATTGCGTCTTCGATTTTCACTCGCAGCAGGCGGCGGACGGCTGGGTTCATTGTGGTTTCCCACAACTGTTCGGCGTTCATCTCGCCCAAGCCTTTGTAGCGTTGAATGGTCATACCTTTTTGTGCGTCTTTCATCAAAATTTCTAACGCATTCGCAAAAGTGGCAACAGGCGTTTGTTTGTCGCCTTTCACTAACATGGAGCCTTTAACCACAATGCCGTCAAGCGTTTCGGCGGTTTTGTGCAAGATTTGATAATCCACGCTCTCCAAGAACGATTGCGTTAAATAAGACACCATTTCGTTGCCATACATTTGCCGTGTGATTTTGATGAGATTTTGTTCGTTTTCACTCACTAATTCTAACGAAATTTTTTCATCATCAACCACGCCCTGCAAAATTTGCAACGCTTGGTTTGCTTTATTTTTATCAGATAAATCAAGCATTTCAGTTGTATTTAACAAAGCGGTTAAAACCGTTTCGTCAATACTTCTGCTTTCTCGTTTGATGACATTTTGGGCGTTGAAATATTGTTTGGCAATCATTTCTAATTTCGCACCGTCAATCGAGTGGCTGCCTGAAACAATTTGAGCGTTGTCTAACGCCAAAGACAATAAAAACTGGTTGAGTTCGTTATCGTCTTTTAAGTATTCTTCTTTTTTGCCGAATTTGGCTTTATACAAAGGCGGTTGGGCAATGTAAATGTGTCCGCGTTCCACTAATTCGGGCATTTGGCGATAGAAGAATGTTAAAAGTAAGGTGCGAATGTGGGCACCATCGACATCGGCATCGGTCATAATGATAATGCGGTGATAACGCAGTTTTTCGGGTTTATATTCTTCGCCGCCGATACCGCAGCCTAATGCGGTAATCAGCGTTGCTACTTCTTGACTGGCTAACATGCGTTCAAAGCGTGCTTTTTCCACATTCAAAATTTTGCCACGCAAAGGCAAAATCGCTTGAAACTTGCGATCGCGTCCTTGTTTGGCAGAGCCGCCTGCCGAATCCCCTTCGACTAAATAT
>JAFZMY010000039.1 GCA_017553165.1 Neisseriaceae bacterium | reverse complement strand
CACAAAGCGTTTGTCTTTGCTTCCTGTGAAGTATTTAATGCCGTCATACACCGAATGGGCTAACACAATGTGGTCAGTTTCGGACGCATAGAAGTAAATCGGAATGTCAATCGTGCTAATATCAATCGGCACGCCGCACACCGTCATTCCGCCTTTTTTAATCAAAGCGTTTTCGACATAGCATTTTTGCAAGAAATAAGTGTGCATAGGCATAGGCAAATCAACCGAATCGCTGTTCCACGAGAGCATATCAAATGGGCGTGGGGTTTTGCCTTTGAGATAGTTATCACGCACATAATTCCACACCAAATCTTGCGGACGCAGGAACGAGAATGTGGCTTGCAATTCCAAACCGCTGACAATACCGCCTTTTTCCATTTGTGCCAAACGGTTACGCATAAACTCATCGGTGATAAAGTGTTTAATATCGCCTGGGTCGCTGTGATCAACCATTGAAGTCATAAACAAGACATTATCGACATAATTATTGCCACGAGCCTTTAACACAGCCAAAGCACAGGTGAGCAATACGCCGCCGATACAAAAGCCCAAAGCGTTAATGCTGTCTTTTTTGGTAATCGCACGCACGGTGTCAATGGCGTTAATCACGCCGCGTTCTACATAGGTATCCCAAGTGAAGTGCTTCATTTCAGGCGTTGCCGACTTCCACGATACCAAGAATACACGGAAACCTTGCGATACCCAGTATTCAATCAAAGATTTTTGCGGAGCCAAGTCCATTAAATAATATTTATTCACGCAAGGCGGAATAATTAACAAGGGTTTTTCAAACACTTTTTCGGTGGAAGGAGCGTATTGCAAAAGTTCATATAATTCAGTGCGTAACACCACTTTACCTGGTGTGCAAGCAGTGTTTTCGCCGATAATAAACGGCGTGCCGTCTGACATAGTGATTTTGCCTTGCTCGAAGTCATGCAGATAATTCTGCACGCCTTTAACCAAACTTTGTCCTTTGGTTTCAAAGGCTTCCTGCAAGGCTTCGGGGTTGGTTGCCAAGAAGTTATCAGGATTCATCGCTGCCAAATATTGTTCGGTCATAAAACGCAAAGACTCTTTGCGGTCATCAGGTAGTCCTGCCGCATTCGCTTCCAACTGCTTGCGAATAAACTCGCACGAACTGTCGTAAGCGTTTTTGATGTTGGCAAACCAAGGCAAATTACTCCAATTTTGAGCACTTTCATTATTGTCTTTTGCATCAGGTGTATCTGAATTAGTTTTTTTAGATAGCATTTCAGACCAAGCACCTTGCCAAAATGACGTAGCTTCTTGAATTTGCTTATTCCAAGAATCCATAATTTCAGTAACTACTTCTGATTTATTAGCTGGGTAACGGTTGAACCAGAATTTTTGCCATTCTTCCATTGAATGTTTAACAGACTCCGGATCAAATGCGAAAGGATGTGTCATAAAAAACTCCTTGGTTGTATTTAATTTTAAATCTGTAACGAAAAACATACAATCATTACTCTGTAAACAGTCATTATACATCATTAATAATATTAATGTCTATTTACAGTATTTATTATTATATGTTAGCTTTTTTAAAAATAAAAACAACGGATTATATTATAACCATAATATATTACTTGGATATTTTATATACAAAACACACCATTCTATTTTTTACAAAATAGATTTATTTACAAAAATAATATTTTATTATTATGCCTATATTTTATTTTTGAGTACGAGATGCTTTTTCATCAATTCCAGAAATATTTTGCCGACGTTTCAATTCCATTAATACATCTTCAGGACGCAATCCATGATAAGTTAACAACACCATAGTGTGAAACCAAACATCAGCCACTTCTTTAATCAAATGCAAACGATCTTTATCTTTTGATGCCATAATAACTTCGCCTGCTTCTTCAATTACTTTTTTTAAGATTTTATCTTCACCGGCATGAAGCAATTGTGAAACATAGGAAGATTCAGGTGCTGCCTGACGGCGAATTTCCATTACATCTGCTAACTCTTCCAATAAAGTATCTAACTTCATTTTTTTGATACGACTTTCGATTTCAGTCATGGCATTTTGCTCCCATAAATATCTTGTGCATGTTTAATAACAGGTGCAGTTTCTACCAATTCCCCACCTTGCAACTTACGATAAAAGCAACTTTGATGACCAGTATGGCAAGCAATTCCTCCGACTTGCTCTACCTGCAACAACAAAGTATCACCATCACAATCAATATGTAAGGAATGAACCTTTTGTAAGTGTCCTGATTCTTCTCCTTTTAACCATTGCTTTTGACGCGAACGGCTATAATAATGAGCCAAACCTGTTTTAATGGTTTGATTCAATGCTTCTTTGTTCATCCAAGCAACCATTAGCACAGACTTGGTGTCAACATCTTGAACTACTGTACATAATAAGCCGTCTTGATTGAATTTTACTGAAGATTCTATTGTATCCATTTATTTTACGATGCCTTAGCTTTAAGAGTTTTACGAGGCTGTTTTTCATTTTCAATTTGCATGGTTGATAGCAACTTATCAACTTGTTTTTGCTTAATTTTTAACGATGCTTCATTGAAAGTTTGAATTGCATCAATTGCATAATCATAAATTACCAAAACTTCTTCAATAAGATGATCAATAGCTGTATCTTCCAAATACATAGGATTTTTATTATCTATTAACAATCTTGAACGGAATATTGAACCATCAGCAGCAATCGATGGTTCCACCATAGTAATCCCTTTTTGAGCGAGTTCCTCTGGTGTTGCACGTGCCAATAAATATTTTTTACGTCCTTCTATTTTGAATTTCAAAATTGTGTATTCATAATAACGAATATATGAATATCCATTCGATTCGGTGTATAACATATATCGCACTGGACGGCGATAACGTGCCAAAATTTGCAACAAACTAAAATAAACCGTTTTAGCACCTTCATTAACAAAATAACGTGAAAATGCTTGGTAATTAATATCCAATAATTCACGATCTCTAATTGGAAAACGGTATATTTTTTCTTCAGAACGCAATTGAGAAATACGACTATCTAATACTTCATTAGCATTTTTCAATTCACGAGCGGCACGTCTTAATTCTTGTAGCATTGCCACTTGATCTTTGATTTCAAAAAATATTCCTAAATATTTTGGTTTATTATCATCATCGATATGGGTTTCAGGATATTCTTGCAATAGTTGCTTATCATACAATGGACGTGCTGCCTCATTTAGCAACCATTGTTTAGTATCAGCGACTATTTGTGCATCTGCCTGATCACCCTGTTTGTAAAGATAATGAGCCAACGCAATCAAAATTTCTGCTTCACTTGCGTTGAAATTAATGTCTAATGCTTGGTATAGGTTAGTTAACATCACTATCTCCTGCATTTATAAATAAAATTACCAATTATTGAATGACATGCTACATTCTGACGGCAATTCCTTGCTCTCTCATTGCAGATTTTGCTTGTGAAATACGCACTTCACCAAAATGAAAAATACTTGCAGCCAATACTGCATCAGCATGACCTTCTATAATTCCATCTATTAAGTGTTGCGTATTTCCAACTCCACCTGATGCGATAACAGGAATACTTACTGTATCACAGATAGCACGAGTAAGTGGTAAATTAAATCCAATTTTTGTTCCATCACGATCCATGGAAGTCAGTAATATTTCACCTGCTCCACGTTTTTCCATATCTTTTGCCCATTGTACAGCATCTATTCCTGTTGGTTTGCGTCCACCATGAGTAAATATTTCCCATTTGGTATTTTCAGGATTAACAGATTTTGCATCAATGGCTACTACTATTGCCTGCGAACCAAAAAAACTACTCGCTTCATCAATAAATTCAGGACGAAATACTGCTGCACTATTTATGCTCACCTTATCTGCACCAGCATTTAATAAACGGCGAACATCAGCAACCGTACGCACCCCTCCCCCAACTGTCAATGGGATAAATACTTGTGATGCTACTTTTTCAATAATATGTAGAATTGATTCACGTTCGTCAGAAGTTGCAGTTATATCTAAAAATGTAAGCTCATCTGCACCTTCATCATTGTAACGTTTAGCAGCTTCTACTGGGTCTCCGGCATCACACAATGAGACAAAATTAATACCTTTTACTACACGCCCATTATCCACGTCTAAACACGGAATAATTCGTTTAGCTAACATTTAGAATAAACCCTCTAAATTATCTTGAGTAACATTACTTGGCAACAGTTCTTGTCCATCACCTGGCGTAATCCAGCCCTCATGAGATGAATAATCAATTTTTTCTTCTCCATCTTGAATAGTATGAGGAACATCATCTTCTAATTGCATTTTACTCATATCTACCGGAAGACGAATTTGTGCCAAACCATCTGTCCATGCAATTGGGTGTAATTCACCTGATACTTTTGGTTTTTTATCGGTACATGTTAAGCATAATGAACGTACTTGTTTACCCAAAATTTTCTTCAAACGATCTTGGTCAATTTGAGCATCATTTTGTGTACTCCATTGCTCTAATGCAATAAGTAATTCTTCTTTGAGATCATTTTTTACACTGTATTTATTAGGGTAAACAGCTAACCATAACTGCCCATCATCATCTTGATTTAGGGCATAACGTTGATGAATAACCGATACCGGAGTGTCTATTTCAACGGTTTTTGCAAACTTCAAGGCGTTCTCATTACGTAAACGTACACAACCATGACTTGGCCAACCAGGCACACTACTCGGAGCACTGGTACCGTGAATACCTAATCCTAATTTTGGTTCTCCAAAACGTACAAAAACAGGACCCAATGGGTGTCCTGGTTCACCGTAACGGATAAACTTCACATCAGGGTCTCCTTTGGCTGCACGTTCTTTTTGGATACTGGCAGGGATATACCATGTTGGTTTATTACGTTTTTCTGTGATTGTATATTCACCCAATGGGGTTTGTGTTTTTGGTTTGCCAGCACCTGTTGGGAAAATATTGAGTAATTTTCCATCTTCAAACAAAAATAGTCGTGCTTGTGGAATATTGATTACAACATGTTGCCCTCTTTCTGCAATTGCTACATCTGGCAACAGTTCGGCTGCATCTGCCACCATTAAATTTAAGCAACAACACATTCCTATTAGTAAGTAATATATTTTCTTCATTTCAACTTAATATCTATATAAAGTTTAAGATTATCTAATAATTTGAAAAACAAAACTCTGTCATCATAACACAAGCATATTTTTTAAAGTTGATAAAGATGTTTTGACAATAGTTATTTTTCGTAACGAAACTCCTGCAAAACTGGTAAATGTAATATAAGTTCGAGGCGTATGTTGAAAAAAATGTAAAATATAACAATTGGTTATACAAAATCAAAGCAACTAAAAATATTAATAAATATACCACAGATGCCTATTTTGCAGGAATTTCAAAAAATTTTTCCGGCAGACTATTGGTAGAATATATGATTATTGATGAATAGCAATGGTGTTAATTAATCAATAATGACACAAATATTCTTTATAACTTATAATTTATTCAAATATCTAACTGTATGAATTTTGACACAAGGAACACAATACGATGAAAAAAATCAAAGTATGGGACTTGCCAACTCGTCTATTTCACTGGTCATTGGTTGCCAGTGTAATTTTCATGTTTATCAGTGCCAAGCAAGGTGGTATATGGTTGCAATGGCATTTGAGGTGTGGTCTTTTTTTATTATCACTGATTTTGTTTAGAATTGTTTGGGGATTTATAGGTAGTGATACTGCTAAATTTACTCAATTTGTACGTGGTCCCAAACATATTTTGCGTTATATCAAAGGAAAATTACCTGAAAATGAACAACCAGGACATAATCCTTTGGGTGCTTTGATGGTATTGGCTTTGTTACTTATATTGCTATTGCAGATTGTAACCGGCTTACTTTCTCCTGATGAAAATTCCTATGTGTACAGCGGATATTTAAGCAAAATGGCAGGTAGTAATGCCTCAAAAATCCGTAATATTCACCTGATGATTTCTAATATATTGATGGCATTAATTGCTATACATTTTGCTACCATTGTGTTTTATCGTATTTTCAAACGACACAATTTGCTTACTCCAATGATTACTGGCAATAAAACTTTGCAAGAACCACTACCATCTTTGAAATTTGCCTCTACCATCAAGGCAATTGTACTGTTTGTAATCTGTGTTGGTTTAGCATACGGTGTAACTTTGATTAAATATTTAATGTAAAAAAGTCTGCCGGAAAACACTTATAAAAGCTTTCCGGCAGACTTATAAACTGTAATGAATTAAGCAAAAAAAACGGGCGGAAATAAAATCCGCCCAACCAATTCAACTTTACAGGAGTAATATTAACGCAACAAACAACGTTAATACTCCTCACCATTATACAAGAAAATAATATTTTATCAAGTGTTATAGTCAAATAAATTCAAGAGTGAAACAGACAATTTTCTTGCAACAGGGTAAATAACAAAGGTAAGTATCAATTTTGAAGTTGTTTAACTATATTGATACTAATGCAAAACTGGCATCTGTGGCACATTTCGTAACGTTGTGCGTTGCTCTAAACGATAGCCTTTATAAACTTGTTAGAACCCCATGCAAAATTGGTAGATGTGAGTGCAGTTCAAAGTTGTAGTAGCACAGAAAACGAAGATATAACAAGTAGTTAGGCTACGTTTTCGAGCAACGCACAACGAAGAAATGTGCCACAGATGCCAGTTTTGCAGGGGTTTCTGTTATGTCTTCGATGTGAAGTGCTACTACTTCTCGAACTCATCTCACATCTACCAGTTTTGCAGGAGTCTCTGTATTATTTTTTCGCATTGCACATGGCATAAATTACGGTTATCGGCGATAATGTGAAGTTTATGATTTTTTCGTTTTTCGTTTACGAACTAAACAACACCAACAATGTTTTATTTTTAGGAGTTCTTACAATGAGCCATATCAAAGTACCGACCGCTGGTCAAAAAATTATTCCAGGTCAAGCCATTCCAGACCAACCTATTATTCCTTACATCGAGGGCGATGGTATCGGCGTGGATATTACCCCTGTAATGATTGATGTGATTGACGCTGCTGTGGCAAAAGCCTACGGCGGCAAAAAGAAAATTCACTGGATGGAAGTGTTCGCTGGCGAAAAAGCCACTCGCGTTTATGGCGATAATGTGTGGTTGCCTGCTGAAACTTTGGACGCT
>JAFZMY010000038.1 GCA_017553165.1 Neisseriaceae bacterium | reverse complement strand
TATGTGCGGAGATTTAAATATGAGTTTACGACAAGATGTGGTAGATATTTACACCAAATCATCGGTGTATTACCTGCGTTTGCAGTATTTGATTATTTGCTACCTGATTGTCTTGGCAGGGGCGTTTTTTGTTTTGCCTATTCCAAGACAAATTGGGATTGATGGAGTTGCTCGTTTGCTGATTGGTAGTTTGTTGTACATTGCTTTTGCAGTGTTGTTGGTTTATGCTCCTGAATTATTGTATCCGCTGATCGGCAAAGCATTGTCTCCTTATAAAGATGCCAAAGAAGTGCAAAGAAAATTCAATGCCCAATTCAATATTCTGTCTGCCAAAGAAAAAGAAGAAGTGGAAAAAGCCATCGAAGCAGAATATGGCGTAGCATTCAAGAAAAACGGCGTGCTGGTGCTGACTATGAATAAAATGCAACGAGTTGCCACTAATGTGTTTTTTCAATGCTTGTTGATTGAGTTGTTTTGCTTGGCGGTGTTAATCAATCAAGACCATAGTTTAATGATTTCTAATCCAGTTACGCAGAATATTGCAGACTTTTTATCACAATATACAGATAGCACTCCGCCTAAATATAATGGTGCTTTTTTTAGAATTGATGGAGGACTTATATCGGGTGAAGATAATGTTGATGATGATATTCCTTTTTTGGAGTATGCGTATATGGCTGAAAGCATCTTTTTTATGCAAGCTGCACTTATAAGTTCTTGCATTGTTCGATTTTTTTCAATGTTTATTTTTTCTCGCCCTATTTTATCAAGAGAAGATGTTTTTCCTGTTGTAAAAAACTCAACAAAATCAATAAAAAATATGTTGTTTGCACTAATTGGAACCGTTATTTGTTTAACAATTTTTATTTGTGGACCTTGGCTTGTGTTTGGAGAACTTGGTTTTTCTATTGCCTCAATGAATACTAAATTATATTGGATTGAATATTCCATTGGCTGGTTAACTGTGTTCATGTTGATGAGTTTATTTTCTTGGAGATTTATGGAAGATTGGTACAAACTGATTTTCCGTAAATTTTGATTAACTTTCACATTTGAGATGATTAACATGTCTGATATTAACGACACTATTACTGATGTTATCGTTGAAAAATACGATTTGGATAAATATTCGCAAGCAATTAATGTATCTGTTGATGCTATGGTGAAATTTGTAACTGAATTATCCATATCACAAGTTGCCGTGGCATTTACAAAGGAAGGTTTCACAGAAACTCTTACACAACAAGACATTGAAGCACACAGTATGGCAAGTATTATTAACTTTGCCAAAAAGGAAAAAGCGGAAATGTTGGAATTGGCAACAAAGGAACAAGGTACTAATTCTGTTAAGGCTACGACATATCAATATTTAGCAGATGTTTGGGAAAAAGTTGCAGACAACAATCAAAAGGCTTTGGATAAACTTGCCAGCAACACACTCAATGATAAGATTTTTGATACATTGGGCAAAGTCGAAATTGTTAAGAACATTTCTAAAATGACCATCGATTTTGTTGAAGATGCTTATAAAGATGGTTTTAGCGGTGCGACAGTTAATGGTTTAGACGCAACCGCACACACACTCCATGACATTGTGTATGGAAAATTTTATAACGAATTGCTTGTTCCTAAAATGGATAAAATCATTCTTAATTGGGGCTTAAACCCCAAATCATTGGTGATGCACGCTGCCAAAGGTGGTTTAATCGGCTTACTCCTTACTGCTGAATATAAATTTATAAAATGGGCAACATACGAAATATGCAATAGTGAAACAGTTCATTTGTTTGATAGAGAATGGTTTGTTTCTGCATCTGATTGGATTTTCGGCAACCTTGACAAAATCGCCATTGGTTCTGATGAATTTGATGCAGTTGCATCAGTTTATACCTTATTACAAACCAATAGTGATTGGGGATTAACAGATGACGAATGGTTACAATTATTAGGTTCTGACGAAGTTCGCAATATGGATATAGCCAAAGTTAAACATGTTTTGGCAGAGTCAATTAAAATTATTACAGGCAACGAAATTAAAATAAATACCACCGAAGATATGGTTAATGCTGTAAAAGAAAATTACGAAGCATTTAAAAACGTGCGTGGTTTTGGTTTAATGGTTCCATTAGAAAATACTTGGAAAAATTTTATTAGTGAAGATAGTGATTTTGGTTTAGCCATGCGTTATGCACTAAAAAATCTAAATAATTTTATTATATCTTCCAATAAAGCAGAAAAGATTAATATAGATTATTCTCCATTTAATCAAAATGGTGAATTAGATTTATATTCAATCAACAATAAAAACGGCATGACCGAATCTTATATTCAAGACCGTTTAAATATGTTGAAATTTTTATATTCTAATAAACTACATGATGAGGAATATCAAGATTTAGCATCTGGCATTATTTTAGGTAATAGTTTAGATGCGATTTATGGACATCAAGCCGATTATTCTCCTATGTCTGATAAATCGCATAGCCAAATTGTTTTTGGTACAGACGGTGATGACTCTGAAATTTCAGGCGGTTCAGAAGCAGATCATCTTTACGGCGGTGCTGGTAATGATACGCTGAAAGGTGGCACAAGAACAATCAAAACCGACAGTGGCGATGGTTATGATTTTGAAGAAGATGAAGATGACAATAGTAGAGATTATTTAGAAGGTGGTGTTGGATTTGATACCTACTATGTTGGCAATAAAGATATGATTTTTGATTGTGATATGACAGGTTTAATTCACTTTGAAACAAAAGGCAAATCAATAGATAAATTGGAGTTATATAAAAAAGCAGAAGTTAAAGAAGTTAAAAATAAAGAAGAAATTATAAAAACCATTTACGAAAGCGATGATCATCAATTCAAAGCATACACTTTTAGTAATAGTAAGGACTTGATGCTTGAATATCAAGGTAGCATAGTAACAATTAAAAATTATCTTGTTTTAGCTGATGAACAGCATAATTTAGGAATAACCTTAAAACAAGCTAAAGAAACACAAGACCCACCAGATTTCCCAACAAAAGATGATTCAAATCCAGATAATCCAATTGAACCCACAGAAATCTATGCCCAAGCCAAATACAATCAAGCTACAATTTATGCCAATGTTGCAGTTAAATATTATGGCAGACAAACAGGTTGGGACGGTTTAGGAATAGATAATGGCGGTGATTATTTATCAGCGGCATCAGCAAAACAACTTTATGCCCAAATGAGTAAATATGGC
>JAFZMY010000037.1 GCA_017553165.1 Neisseriaceae bacterium | reverse complement strand
TCGTGGGCGATTTTTGCCATACGAATTTCGGTATAACGCATTGCCGCAGGCGGATCGCCATCGACTGAACCGAAGTTACCCTGCCCATCGACTAACATATGCCGCATGGAAAACGGTTGTGCCATACGCACAATGGTTTCATACACCGCCGAATCGCCGTGTGGGTGATATTTACCGATGACATCACCGACAATGCGTGCGGATTTTTTGAACGCTTTGTTCCAGTCATTGTTCAACTCGTGCATCGCAAACAACACACGGCGATGAACAGGTTTTAAGCCGTCACGAACATCAGGCAGGGCTCGCCCCACAATCACGCTCATTGCGTAATCAAGGTAAGAACTACGCATTTCGTCTTCAAGCGTTACAGGGAGCGTTTCTTTGGCAAATTGATTTTGATCGGTCATTTGTTAAAACGATTAATAGATAAAATAAAGGCGTTGATTTTATCATATTTTAAAGAGTGTTTTTTTCTATCTGATTTTGATTAGATAGAGGCTATATAACTTAAAGTAATTAACATAGTATTTTATATTCTTTCTCATTGTTGCTAAAAAAACGTATGATGTACTCCGTATTGTAAAACTTGTAAGACAAATAATTTTTTAAGGAGTATTAACAAATGGCTATTGCACAGAATATCACCGATTTAATCGGCAACACCCCTTTGGTTCAATTGAATCGTATCAATGACGGTCAAGCTTCCATTGTGGCTAAATTAGAATTTTTTAATCCGGGAAGCAGTGTGAAAGATCGCATTGCCAAAGCAATGATTGAAGATGCACAAAAAGATGGTCGCATCAAAGAAAACACCGTAATTGTTGAGCCTACCAGTGGCAATACTGGGATTGGTTTGGCAATGGTTTGTGCTACCAAAGGCATTAATTTGATTATTGTAATGCCAGAATCTATGAGTCGTGAACGCAAAATGTTGATGAGAGCATTTGGAGCACAATTGATTTTAACTCCTGCATCAGAGGGCATGGCAGGAGCAATTGCCAAAGCACAATCATTAGTTGATGAACACCCCGATACTCACATCATTTTGCAACAATTTGAAAATCAATCTAATCCTAAAATACATCGTAGCACTACTGCCGAAGAGATTTGGCAAGATACTGATGGAAAAGTAGATATTTTTGTTGCCGGAGTTGGAACCGGTGGCACAATTACCGGTGTTGGAGAAGTATTAAAGGAACGCAATCCTAATATTAAGATTGTGGCAGTAGAACCACTTTCTTCTGCGGTGTTATCCGGTGAAGAAAAAGGGGCTCATAAAATACAAGGTATTGGAGCTGGATTTGTTCCAAAAGTATTGAATACATCAATTTATGATGAAGTGATAAAGGTATCCGATGAAGATGCTTTTGAAACTGCACGAGCATTAGCAAGTCGTGAAGGGATTTTATCTGGAATCTCATCAGGTGCTGCAACTTGGGCTGCAATTCAATTATCACGTCGTCCAGAGTCTGCCGGAAAACGTATTGTAGTATTGTTGCCATCTTATGGAGAACGTTATCTTTCTACACCATTGTATGAGCATTTAGCATAGTGAAATTTACTATAACACTGCCGGAAAGACTAAAAAACACTGAAAACACATTTTTCCGGCAGTGTTTTATCACTTAATCTTCTCACAAAAAAGCTTGCATTAGAGTAGAATTGAAAGTTTATTATTTTTTCAAGGACAAAATTTCATGCGAGCATCACAATTTTTTATTTCTACATTAAAAGAAGCACCAGCAGAAGCAGAGTTAATTAGCCACAAACTAATGTTGCGTGCTGGACTCATTCGCCGTATTGCATCAGGCTTATATACTTGGATGCCGATGGGATTGCGAGTTGTGCGTAATGTTGAAAAAATTGTGCGTGAAGAAATGACACGTGCAGGTGCGGTGGAATTATTAATGCCAGGTGTTCAGCCTGCTGAATTATGGCAAGAATCTGGACGTTGGGAATTTTATGGCAAAGAATTATTACGCCTAAAAGACCGCCATGACCGTGATTTCTGTTTGGGTCCAACTCATGAAGAAGTTATCACTGACATCGTACGTAGTGAAATCAAAAGTTATAAACAACTACCAGTTAATTTCTATCAAATTCAAACTAAATTCCGAGATGAAGTACGTCCGCGTTTTGGAGTAATGCGTGCACGTGAATTTGTAATGAAAGATGCTTATTCTTTCCATTTAGATTTTGAATCATTACAAGAAACATACCGTGCAATGTATGACGCATATTGTCGTATTTTTGAACGTTTAGGATTGAAATTCCGTCCAGTAGCAGCGGATACAGGTAGTATTGGCGGTACAGGTTCACATGAATTTCAAGTATTAGCAGATTCTGGGGAAGATGTAATTGCTTACTGTCCTGATTCGGATTACGCTGCCAATATTGAATTAGCCGCAACAATGCCTAATGATAATCCTATTGCCAATGGCAATGAAAATCTTAATAAAGTTCACACTCCAAATGTAAAAACCATTGCACAATTAGTTGATTTCTTAAATATTTCTATTGAAAAAACTTTGAAATCAGTAGTCGTGGAAAGTGAAAATGATGGTGAAGTTGTTTTATTGTTATTACGTGGCGACCATGAACTTAACGAAGTTAAAGCTGAAAAACTATCAGGAGTTAAAAAACCTTTAACTATGGCATCACAAACTGCTATTCAAAAGGCATTTGGTGCAAGTGGCGGCTCGTTAGGACCAATTAATTTTTCCGGCAGAGTATATGCAGATTATGCTGTTCAATCCATGTTTGATATGGTTATTGGAGCTAATCAAGACAACTATCATTACACTGGATTTAATTTTGGCAAAGATGCACCAATACCCGAATTTGTAGATTTACGTAATGTGGTAGAAGGAGACCCATCACCAGATGGAAAAGGAAAACTAAAACTAACAAGAGGAATCGAAGTAGGGCACGTTTTCCAATTACGCACCAAATATTCACAAGCATTAAATGCCACTGTATTAGATAAAAATGGTAAAGCATCAGTTATGGAAATGGGTTGTTATGGAATAGGTATTACTCGTATTGTAGCTGCTGCCATTGAACAAAATAATGATGAACGAGGAATTATTTGGACAAAATCTATGGCACCATTTAACATTGTGATTGTGCCAATGAATTATCATAAATCAGATGAAGTTCGTAAAGTTGCTGATGAATTGTATAAAGAATTAACAGCAAATGGCATAGATGTATTGTTAGACGATCGAGATGAGCGTGCCGGAGTATTATTAGCAGATTCCGAATTATTAGGAATACCGCAACGCATTGTTATTGGTGATAGAGGCTTAAAAGAAGGAGTTGTTGAATATCAACAACGTATTGATAAAGAATCACAAAAAATAGCCATATCAGATATTGTGAAAACCGTATTACAAAACTAATGGAGCTTTGATAATGACTTATATTGTTACAGGTGGTGCTGGATTTATTGGTAGTAATATTATCAAAGCATTAAATCAGCAAGGTATAGATAAAATTGTAGCGGTAGATGATTTACAAGATGGCAATAAAATTGCAAATCTTTCTTATTGCAATATTATGCACTATATGGATAAAAATGATTTTCTATCAGCAGTGCAAAATCATCAATTACCATTTAAAAATATAAAGGCAGTAATTCATCAAGGTGCTTGTTCTGACACTATGGAACATAATGGTGTGTATATGATGTCTAATAATTATCAATACACACTTGATTTATTTGATTGGTGTCAAGATAAAAAAATACCATTTTTATATGCTTCTTCTGCTGCTGTTTATGGAAAAGGTACAACATTTATTGAAGATAGAGAGTATGAATTACCATTAAATGTTTATGGCTATTCAAAATTTCTATTTGACCAAGTATTACGCCGCCGCATGAAAAAAGGATTACGCTCACAAGCGGTTGGATTGCGTTATTTTAATGTTTATGGCATTAATGAACAGCATAAAGGGCGTATGGCATCGGTTGCTTTTCATCATTTTAATCAATATCAAGAACGAGGATTTGTGCAATTATTCGGTGGTTTTGATGGGTATGATGCTGGAATGCAAACGCGCGATTTTATTAGCGTAGAAGATGTAGTTAAGGTTAATTTATATTTTCTTCAACACCCTGAAATATCAGGAATCTTTAATGTTGGTACTGGTAAAGGACAAAGCTTTAATGATTTGGCTGTTGCTACAATAAATACTTGTCGTATAGCAGAAAATAAACCAGCACTTTCTTTGCAAGAACTTATTAAACAAGAAATATTGCGTTATATTGATTTTCCAGAATCATTAAAAGGTAAATATCAAAGCTTTACCCAAGCTGATTTATCTAAATTACGCAAAATAGGTTATCACGATGATTTTTTAACTGTTGAACAAGGTGTTGAGCGTTATATTAAACAATTATTAGTAAAAAATGGTCAAGAATCTTTATCTAATAAAAGTTAAAATAGTTTTCCGGCAGACCTATATTTAATTTTCAGTCTGCCGGAAAAAATTTTGAATATTGATTTATTAATTTAAGGAAATTAAATATGTCTGATTTTCGTCAAGAATTTTTACGTTTTGCAATGGCAGAACAAGTATTATCTTTTGGTGAGTTTAAAACCAAAGCAGGGCGTTTATCGCCATATTTTTTTAATGCAGGTTTATTTAATCATGGTCAAGCATTGTGGCAATTAGCAAAATTTTATGCCAAATCAATTATTGAAAGTAAAATTGAATTTGATATGCTGTTTGGACCTGCTTATAAAGGAATTGTATTAGCAGCTGTAACAGCGGCAGCTTTGGCAGAAAATGGTAAAGACGTTCCATTTGCTTATAATCGTAAAGAAGCCAAAGATCATGGCGAAGGTGGAGTAATTGTTGGAGCAAAATTATCTGGCAGGGTTTTGATTATTGATGATGTGATTTCTGCTGGAACTTCGGTAAGAGAATCAGTTGCAATTATTGAACAAGCAGGAGCAACTGTTGCCGGCGTTGCAATTGCTTTGGATAGAATGGAAAAAGGCACTGGCGAACAATCAGCAGTGCAGGAAGTTAAACAACAATATCAAATTCCAGTAACCGCAATTGCAACATTAGAAGATTTATTAGCAATGTTGGCAAATGATAAAAATTCTGAATTGACACAATTTTTACCAAAAGTGCAAGATTATCGTAAACAATATGGAGTAAATTAAAATAAAATCTGCCGGAAAGTCTTTAAAACATTTCCGGCAGACTTTGTTTATTGAGACTATTGTACAACTCGTCATTCGTAAGATTTAAGCAAAGAATATTTTGAAAAATATTATTGTTAATTATATGATGAGTTAATAATAAAAATATTATTTTGATTTTTTATAGCCTGAAATATTTTTAAGGAACAAAAATGGCTTCGTTAGTTGTTGGCACAATTTATTTTGGTTTAGCTGCTGATATTGGTGCAGGTGGTAAATCTTATATAGGAAAATTTGTTCATAAATATCATAAAAATACTATTGGAGACATTATTGAAGAAATGGGATACAAATATGTAGATGTCCTGAATGGAGAACAATTTACTCATTACACTGGTGAATATAATGGTGTTTCTTGGTGGAATGAAGAAATTATTTCTAAAAGTTCTGCACGCTATGCAGTAACTTTTGAAACCGATGTTAGTCCTGAATTACGCAAATATTGGGTGGCAGGAGTAACTTTTAAGATTATTGATTTGCAAACCAACGAATTATTGGCTGAAAAAACTGTATTCAATTTTTCACAAACTTTGGGAAAAAGAATGCACGGTCAAAGTTGGACGACAGACAATATGAAATGTGGAATAGCAGGACACAAAGGCTGGCTTGATGACTATTCAAACAGAGTTGCCGAATTTGTTTTTGCTGTTCTGAAACCACAGTATTGATTTTTTTTAACTTTTTTGATTATGGAGAACAATATGTCTCAAAATTTTTCCGCAACAGAGTTGCAAACTTACGCAAATGTTCAAATCGCAGCCGAAACCTTATACGGTTTGCTTAAAGCAGAACCTGGTAGCACTACGAATATTGATACGACTAACCATTTAGCTGGAGATAAGGCGATAGAACTATTGCGAAACGGCAATGACCATTCCAGTCGTTTTTCCGAAACCCAAGCCAAAGAATTTGTTGAGAATTGGGAAATTGTTTCTCATATCAACAACACAAAAACAGGCTTTTCAGGCACATTATTCAGAGTTAAAGCCAAAGACGGCATTGCTGATACAAATCTCAAACAAGATGATTTGGTGCTTTCTTTTTGTAGTACTGAATTTATCGAAGACAATGTTCGCGACAATATTGCTACAAATACATTTGAAATTGCTGACAAAGGTTGGGCATTCGGACAAATTTCGGATATGGAATAATGGTTTAATACATTGGCAACAGATTTGAAATTAAAAAATGAAGACTGCACCTATAACCAACAAATTACTGTAACAGGTTACAGTCTCGGTGGTCATTTGGCGACCGCATTTCATATTTTGCACCAAAATGATAATTTGATTAAAAACACTTTCACTTTTAATGGTGCAGGTGTGGGGTCTGTTGGCGGTGATAAAATCACTACTGGTAAAGAATTACAAGATTTGATTACTCGTTTTAGCGATTATAGACATAATGGTGCAAATGATAAATTTACTGGTGCATTGAATAATGGCATTACACTTAATGCGGTTTATCAAAAAATCAGAAATGATTTAGATACTGCATATCAAAAAAATGCTAAAAAGGAAGATATTTCCTAATATTATCAAGCAGTAAATAAATCATATAAAGAATTGCAATCAATCATTGCAGGAATGAATTACGATATAAATGCCCAAAAAGGACTAAATAATATCGAAACAGCAATCGAAAGAATTTTGCAAATTGAACAAGAATATCAACGCATTGGGGAAATTAAGTTTCCTGCAAACAACGGTGAAACTGCCAAAGAGCCATATAATGCACAAATTGGCTATATTGAAGCATTAGAGTTTGATTATCAACTTGCTGTTGTTTTAACCACAAAAGATTATGTAACTGATACAAGAAAAGCAGGCACTGTTGTTTCAATGATTGAAAATGAAATCAAACCTGTTGATACTGAAAATCCAAACTTTAACAATTTGTACAATATCAAAGCCGAAAATGCTCCGAGTATGACTGCCGTATCGCAATATCATTATGGTTCTGCGATTGATATAAAAATTGAAGACCAGCCTATATTGTGCGGTACAAAAACCATTGGTAGAGTTATTAAAGATTTAGGAGTTAATCTGTATGAAGATATTGAATACAACGATTTTGGTGATATACATAGTTTGGTGCTAATGGTGGATTCTTTATCCGTTCAATCTTTGTTTGAACAATTAGATAGTTAATTTAAAGACAAAACCGATGAATTTAATCAAATTTTGGCATTACCTACTAATAAAACATGGGTTACAAGTCTTGAAGTTTTATCTGGAATTGAAAATTTTGCACAACCTGTAGTATATAATTATCTTTACAAAAAAATTATTGGTAATAAATATTCCAAAACGGTAACTGCACAAGGATTAGCAGAAGGAGATGCTTTAGAGAATATCTTAAATTCAATGGCTAAAATGTTAGGAGTAAAATTAGAAAAAGAATTAAAAGGAAATCCTAATAGCAATACTTGGCATATTGTTTCTTATGATGAAAAGAATAATCCAGAATGATATACAGGTAGAGAAGATTTACATAAAGCGATAGCAAGAATTAATAAAACAATTGAAGATAATAATCTATTAGATAAATTTACAGTTGAAAGCTGTTTTTCAGCTAAACAAAGTGGGGTGCTATTTCAAAGTGATTCATTTAGATATGGTTTTGATCATAAAATAAACTTTGCTGACTTTTTAGCAATTTATATATTATCACCATTTACATTAACACCGGTTAATGCAAATGCTGAACGTGATATAAAAGAATCATTTTGGGAATGTAATAAAGAAATGGCAATTTTATATCACCAATGGCAAGAAGATAAAACTGCTACTGAAAACAAACAAGCTCGTAAATATTTTACAGATGAATATATTGCAGATCGTTCGCAAATGCTACTGTCTAAAATGATAGCAGATTATAAAAATAAAGATTATGAAGATGCTATTAATTCTCATACAACATATAAAGATAATGAAAGTAAAGTAATATTAGGTAACGATAAAGCTATTTTAGGTAGAGATAAATGTAGAATAATATTTGGTAAAGATAATGAAGAAGAATCAGATATTCTAATTGGAGGTAATGAAGTAGACAAACTTTACGGCGGTAGCGGTGATGATGTATTGATTAACTGTACTGATGAAAATACTTATGATAATCGTATTGATTATTTAGAGGGAGGTGCAGGGTACGATAAATACTATGTCGGTAAATATGATATTATCTTTGATGTTGATGGTGATGGTTGTATTTTCTTTAATGGACACAAATTATCTCAATTTAAAGCAGATGATAATAATGACTCTGTTTGGTATGAAATAGATGAAAACGGTAATAAAACTGGATTAAAAGCACTTAAAGAAAAAGAAATAGATCTAAAAATTGTAGATGGAGATAATCATATTATTATTAAACAGTTCTTTGAAGTTGGAAAGTATATTGCAGATGGCAACTATCAGGCATTAGATATAACCTTATTAAAATCAGGAGAGGAAGAGTATTTATTATGTAGAGGAGATATACGTCCTAATACCAATGAAAAAGGTGATTATGCTGTAGATTGGGAAGATCGTAGCCAACGCAATAAAGATGGAGAGATAATAAATGGTAAGCATCAAGAAGGATTTGAAGATGTAATTTATGGTAAAAAAGATGCTAAAAATAAAATCTATGGATTAGGCGGTAATGACGTATTACATGGAGCAAATAATGATGATGTAATAATTGGTGGTGAGGGGTGAGATCTAATTAGCGGTGGTTGCGGTTCTGATACCATCTATGGTGGAGATGGTGATGATTATATTATGGCTCATATGCACTTTAATATGAAATATCGTCAAAATGATAATGATAGTTGGACTCCATCACAACCTGGTACAATTATTACTTCATCAGCACGTTGGGGAATAGTACTTATAGGTGAAATACGAGATAAAAATGGCAATCTAATATCATATATGACCACTCTTGAGCTTAAAACTTGTAAACCAATTATTAAAGATAATTCACCAGGTGATATTATTTATGGTGGTAGCAGTGATGATACCGTATTAGGTGGTAGTGGCAGGGATATTATTTATGGTGAATATCAATCTGATTATGCCAATATTAGCGGCAATGATTATATTGATGGCGGTGATGAAGCTGATAAGCTCTACGGTGGTCGTGGCGATGATATATTAATCGGTGGTGCTGGCAGTGATTATTTAGAAGGTGCTTTGGGTAACGATAGTTATTTATTTGATACTAACTTTGGTCAAGATGAAATTTATAATTATGATGATGCTCCTGATCGTAAAAATATAATTATTTTTACAGATAGTCGTACTATTGATGATTTTACATTTAAGAAAAATGGCAATAATCTAATTATAACTGCAAAAAATAATAGTAATAATAGTATTACTATAAAAAGATTTTTTGATTCTGATTATTATGCTATTGATGAAATTCAATTTTCAGATGGTACAGTATTGGATTTAATAACTATTAAGGAAATGCTGAAAAAGCTACCGATAATAATGATGAAATTTATGGATCTGATGATAATGGTGAAATACTTAATGGTTTTGGTAGTGATGATAAAATATACGGCACAAATGGAGATGATATTTTAAATGGTGGTGCTGGTAACGATTATTTAGAAGGAGGCAATGGTAGTAATACTTATTTGTTTTATAATAATTTTGGTAATAATAGAATTAATAACCATGATTTCGATAAAAATAGTAAGGATGTTATTTGCTTTACCGATGGTCGTTCTCAAAATGATTTTGAATTTATCCGTAGTGGTAATGATTTGATAATTAAAGCAAAAGAAGGTAATGATCAAATTACAGTCGAGCATTATTTTTATAATAGTGATAATTATATTGTTGATGAAATTCAATTTGCTAATGGCACTAAATTATCATTAGAACAAGTTAAAAAAATGGTGCAACAAGGCACTAATGGTAATGATGAATTATATGCCTATAATGGTGAGAATACCACTCTTTATGGTAAAGATGGCGATGATAAAATGTACGGTGCTAATGGTGATGATACTTTGCATGGCGGTGCTGGTAATGACCTTTTGGCGGGTGGTGATGGCAATGATATGCTATATGGCGGTGCTGGTAATGACAAACTATATGGTTTAAATGGAGATGATAGCTTAACCGGCGGTGCTGGTGATGATAAATTATACGGTGGTGATGGAGATGACACTTTAACTGGTGCTGCTGGTAATGATTATTTGGAGGGAGGTGCTGGTAATGACATTTATATATTTGATTCTAATTTTGGTCAAGATAGAATTTATAATTATGATACCGGAGCAAATTATAGAGATATTATCCGTTTTATAGATAATCGCACTCAAAATGATTTTATTTTTACTCGTAATGGTGATAATTTAGTAATTAAAGCCAAAGAAGGTGATGATCAAATTACAGTAATAAACTGTTTTTATAATAATTACTATTATATTGATGAAATCCAATTTGCTGATGGTACAGTATTAGATGTTAATGCTGTTAATGAACTTATTGCTAATAATAATTCTTATACAAAATATTTAGCTACACTGCCGGAAAATATATTAGCTGATTATAATGATAATTTAGAAGATAATAAGTTATTTGAAAATAAAGATAAAAGTGTAGATGTTGCTATATTAGAAGATTTAGAAAATATACAAGATACACCGGAAACTACACAAGAATCTACACCAGAAGTATCAGAAAATTTCTTTGATAGTTTATTATTAAAAGAACAACAAGGTTATTTAGAGTTGTTTAAGAATATTAAAAATGGTGAATTTAATTCTGAATTATCTAATAATCAGGAAGATAACAGGGGTGATAATCTACCTAATTTATCCGGTATACTTGAAAGTGATAGTATAGTTTTTCCGGCAGACTTATCTGAATTATCAAATATAGAATTTAAT
>JAFZMY010000036.1 GCA_017553165.1 Neisseriaceae bacterium | reverse complement strand
TGGGGCAAATTGCCGACATGGAAGCGTGGTTTAACACTTTGAAATCCAAAGGTGTTATTGGTGAAAATCAAAAAATAACCGTAACTGGTTACAGTTTAGGCGGACATTTGGCAACTGCATTTCATATTTTACATAGTGAGCAAATTGATAAAACGATTACATTTAACGGTGCAGGTGTGGGTGATGTAGGCGGTTTATTTGATAAAGTAACAAGCAAAGAAGAATTATATTTTTATTGCTAATTTTTATTTTAGTTAGTAATAAAAATATGGTTTTTCAGGCTGCCTGAAAAGTTTTTATTAAAGGAAAAAGCAAATGTTTGAAAAAGAATTTCATTTTTTTATGAAAGCAATGTATTACTCCAAAATCATTGACGACATTATTATTGCCGTTGTGTTGTCTTGTATTGTGATTTGGGTAGGTGGGCATTTTTTGAAAGTGAAAAATCTTTATAAAACGATTGCGACGGTGATTGCAGTTATTTTATCTATTTTAATTGTTCCTATTCCTTATAAAAGAGAATTAGAACAAGCCAAAGCGAAAAAAATAGCCAAATACAACGAACGCAAAGCCAAATACGAAGCAGCAAAAGCCGTTTTTGATGAGCAATGCAAAAAAGCAGGCGAAAAGATTTATCGCACTGTGGATAATGTTGATGGGGTGATGTTGTTAAGAGTTGGTGAAACAGATTATGTTGGAATAGATGCAGGATACTGGAATGAATCTTTTGAACACGCAGTTATGGGGGGGAAAATTAAAATATAAGGAAGGTTCATATCAAGTTGAATATTATATTAAATCTTTTTTGAACTATCTTATGACTTCCAGTTCTGGTTATCGAGATTCAAATGGAGTGTATCATCCTGACTACTATTGGACAAACATGGGGTATCAATATGTAGATGTATTTAAAAAGAATTCACTTAATAAAGAATATATTAATGGAAATTCAATTATTCGTTATGTAAGAAAAGAACCTAAACATATCACAAGCAATTTGGAAGAAAAAGAATTTAATCCTGATAATCCTGCACGTTATGCAGTTAGTTATGAAAATAATATTGATATTTCATTACGTAAGCATTGGATAGCAGGTACAACGATTAAAATTATTGATCGTGAAACAGATGAACTATTAGCAGAAAAAATTGCTTTTGCTTTTGACCCTTATTTAGGTGGTATAACAGATCGTGGGCAACCTTGGGAACCTAACCGAACAGTTGCTTGTTCAAATGAAGAAAGATTTGGTACTGATTTTGTTAAGAATTTTGCAATTAAAGTTTTAAAACCTATTCAATTAACTACGTCATTTAATGGAGGCACAAAATGAGTAATAACACTCAAAACACCCAAAACAATCCTTTCACCGCAACTGAATTACTGGAATTTGCAAACTTGCAAATTGCAGCAGAAGCCTTATATGGTTTAATGGCGAATAAAGAAAGGGGTATTACCGAAAATAAATTAGGCAATCCTGCCAACATTGAAAACAATCCGATTATCACAAATAATCGAGATGAATTAATTGATTTTCTTACTGACGGTAATTACCACAGCAGCAAATTTTCGACAACACAAGCAGAACAATTTGTTGAAAACTGGGAAATTGTTTCCCATATTGCCAACACCAGTAGTGGTTTTTCTGGAACACTGTTTGAAGCCAAAGAAAATATTCCGAGTGCAAATATCAAAAAAGGCGACTTGGTTCTGTCATTTAGAAGTACTGAATTTATCGAAGATTACATTCACGATAATATTGCAACCAACACGCATGAAATTGCTGATAAAGGTTGGGCGTTTGGTCAGATTTCGGATATGGAACAATGGTTTAATACATTGGCAACAGATTTG
>JAFZMY010000035.1 GCA_017553165.1 Neisseriaceae bacterium | reverse complement strand
TCAATATTTCAAAGACCGCTTTAAACCCAACTTTGGCATTGGCACAAATTTAACCAACGATATGGGACACACGCCTTTGAATATTGTTTTAAAATTAGTCAGTTGCAATGGTCAATCTGTGGCTAAAATTTCCGACAGTCCAGGCAAAATTATGACCACAGACAAAACTTTCTTGGCATACTTAAAACAGACTTTTGGCGTGCCTGATTAAGATGATGGTGGGTGTTTTGCCCACCATTGCTATATTTAAAGCGAGCAACAAGGAAATAAAATGCAACAGATGTTTGATATTGACGAGATTAAACAACGCTTTCCATGTTTGTGTAACAAGAGAAACAGCAACTCACATAAAGGCACATTTGGCACAGTTGGTATTGTGGGTGGCAGTGTTGGCATGACAGGTGCGGTAGTGTTAGCCAGTATTGCTGCCTTAAAAACTGGTTGCGGTAAAGTATTTGCTGGTTTCTCTCAAAACGACATACCACTGCCATATCTGCCGGAACAACCTGAAATCATGCTTAATACTGCTGATGATTTAATAAAGAGAAAAGATATTACAGCTTGGGTAGTAGGTTGTGGTTTAGGTCAAAATTTTAACGCAATTAAATTATTAGATAAGATATTGTTATCAAATAAATTTTCACCTATTTTATTAGATGCAGATGCACTTAATTTACTTGCACAATTGAGTAGTGAAAATATTGAAACACTGCCGGAAAAGACTATTCGCATACTTACACCACACCCTTTAGAGGCCGCACGCTTATTAAATTGTAGCGTTGATAATATTCAAAAAAATCGCTCACAATCTGCATTAAAAATCGCACAACGCTATAAATCTTGGGTAGTTTTAAAAGGAGAAAACAGCGTTATTGCTCACTTTGATGGCACAGTTATTATTAATGACAGTGGCAATCCTACATTAGCCACCGCAGGTAGTGGTGATGTATTATCAGGTATTATCGGTAGCTTATTAGCTCAAAATATAATAACAAAACAAGCAATTGCAGGAGGAGTATGGCTACATGGTAAAGCAGGGGAAATATTAGCCCATAAAGGTCTAAGTATTGGTGCTACTGCGAGTGAAATTATTGATATAGTAAGAGATATTAGGCATCAATTAACAATGTAATATTAGATATATGATATAATGTAATTTTATCTTTTATGAGACTCCTGCAAAACTGGCATCTGTGGCACATTTCTTCGTTGTACGTTGCTCGAAATCGTATCCTAACTACTTGTTAGGTCTTCGATTTCTGTGCTACTACGCCTCTAACTGTACTCACATCTACCAGTTTTGCAGGAGTCTCTTTATGAGAATATTATGAAAAAGTTTTTAGCAATATTTTTATCATTTTTTATGTTGTTATCAGTTTGTTATGCTGAACCACAAAATTGTCCTTTTGTTTGGAAAGTAGAAAAAAATGGAGAACCTACTTCTTATTTAATTGGAACTATTCATGTAAATAAAAAAGGTTATCAATTACCATCTTGCATGAAAAAAGTTGTTGAAAACAGTAAAGTATTAATGACAGAAAATTTATTTCCATTACATCCATCAGAAGCAATGCAGGCTGATGTTATTTTATTATCACAAAGCGTATTTAGTTTATCTAATGCAAATCAATTAAAAGATGATATTGGTAGTGAATTACATGGTCAATTGCGTCAATTATTTGCTGATGCAAATTCAAATGATGCGTTATTGATGTATGATAGATTATACGGTTGGTCGGCAATGATGTTTTTAATGGGTTTGCCTGCAAATAGTGATGTTGGTGTGGAAAGTGGTGTTGATTTATTATTGTCGCAATTGGCTGATAAAAATGGTTTGCAACGTGTTGGTTTAGAAAGTGTTTTGGTAGGTGCTGATGCAATTAAAAATGTGCCAAAAGATAAAATTATTCAGTTTATTAATATTGGGATAGAGCATCAGGATTATTCTCGTGTTATGGAAAGAAAGCTAATTGATTTATATAATAGTGGTAAAGTATATTCTTTAAAAGAATTAGCTTTGAGTGAAGAAGAAAATCTTAAATTTATTCCTGATGCGGATAAGCCTTTTTGGCGTAATTGGTATTTTAATACACTTTTGGATAAACGCACCGCGTCTTGGGTTACAAAAATTAGTAATCAAATTTCTAAATCCCCAACTGTGATTGCGGTGGGTACTGCTCATATGTATGGTAATAATGGTTTGGTATCTATTTTGCGGCAAAAAGGATATACAGTTACCGAATTAAGATAATTTATTATAAAAATTATAAAAAAGTCTGCCGGAAAGTATTTAATATTTTTCCGGCAGACTTAAAAACCTTTTCCGGCAGACTTAAAAACCTTTTTCCGGCAGACTTAAAAACCTTTTCCGGCAGACTTAAAACCTTTTCCGGCAGACTTAAAACCTTTTCCGGCAGACTTAAAACCTTTTCCGGCAGACTTAAAACCTTTTCCGGCAGACTATAAGAAACCCCTGCAAAACCTAATTTTTGAAAAGAAACGCCGTAGGGTGGGCATCCTTGCCCACCAACCGCCCGATAGGGCTGAATAAAAAGTTTTTAAAATACAATGGATTAACTCCTACGGCGTTTTGGTTGGCCGAGAAGCCCACCCTACGGCAGGATTAAATTTTTGTTTCAGTAAGGGTTTTGCAGGGGTTTTTATAAACCTTTTCCGGCAGACTTAAAAACCTTTTTTCGGAATATTATAAAAACACTTTGTTTCTAATAGGTTTTTGCAGTATTTTATGTTTGCATAAGGATACTTGTTTTAAGATTCAATCTATCGCTTGATACGCTGTTTCTTTATGTTAAAGGTCTGTCATAAGTCAAACTATATTAAAATAAATGTATTAAGTTTTCCGGCAGTGTGTTGTAAATCGGTTATACTCTAACGGTTGAGTTGAACATAAAATTTAACAAATTGGGAATGATGAAAATGAGCTATAACAGCGATATTTTAGTGATTGGAGCAGGACCTGCGGGTTTGAGTTTTTGTAGTGAATTTGCAGGAAAAAATGTAAAAATAATCGTAGTTGAACAGTTATCACGAGAGATTTTGGAAAACCCTCCATTTGATGCAAGGGAAATTGCATTAACCCATTTATCTTGCGAAATTATGCAGCGTTTGGGGATTTGGGCAAAAGTGCCGGAAGATGAAATTTTCCGTTTGCGTGAAGCAAAAGTTGTAAATGGTACATCACCATATCAGCTTCATTTTCCACAACCGACACGTGCACGTGGTGGCGAAACAGACCGTTTAGGTTATCTAATTCCCAATCATCGTATCCGCCAAGCAGCTTATGAAGTGGTTAAAGAACAAAACAATGTTCAGATTTTAACTGAACGCTCTGTTGGTGATGTACATATTAACAATGATAATGTCAGTGTTACTTTGGATAATGATGAAGTAGTAACTGCAAAATTATTAATTTGTGCCGACAGTCGTTTTTCTTCGACTCGTCATAAAATAGGCGTGCCAACAGATATGCACAATTTTGGTCGCACCGTAATTACTTTCCGCGTCAATCATACTGAAAGCAATGGACATACTGCTTTTGAATGTTTCCATTACGGACGTACTTTGGCAATTTTACCTTTGACCGAACACATGTCGAATATGGTAATCACCATAGACAGCGATAAAGCGGAACATATTATTAATTTGAGTGATGAAGAACTTGCACAAGATATTTATACTCAAACTGGTGGTCGTTTAGGTGATATTAAAGTAGCAAGTACGCGTCATACTTACCCATTGGTTGGCACCCATGCAAGACGTTTTTATGCACAACGTTGTGCGTTGATTGGCGATACAGCGGTTGGTATGCACCCTGTTACTGCACATGGATTTAATTTAGGTTTGCAAGGTGCTGATATTCTTGCAAAACAAGTAATTCGTGCTTTGGAAAAAGGTGAAGACATTGGTTCACAATCAGTGTTGACTACATACAATTTCAAGCACATGCTCAACACTCGCCCCCTGTATCATGGCACTAATGTTGTGGTGAAATTATTTACCAATGAAAGTCAGCCTGCACGTATGTTACGTTCGGCAGTATTAAGGGTAAGCAATAATTTGCCCATAGTTAAGAAAATGATTTCACGTCAATTGACTGGTTAAACTGTTAAATTTTTTAGTATAGGCATGCCAGTTACATAAGTATCTGGTATGCTTTTATTTATATTTATAATAAAAAGTACAATTTTATGGATAACATTGTTTCTATTGTAGAAAATAATATTTTTGATGGCGATACGCTTAATTTTGCCGTAGCAGATAGAGCATTAGATAAAATTGCTACGCATAGTGTTGATTATGCAGATATTTATATCCAACAAGGAATTTATGAAACTTGGCATTTAGATGAATCTATGGTCAAGTCTGGTAGTTTTTCTACTCGTCAAGGTTTTGGGGTGAGAGCAGTTAGTGGCGAAAAAACAGCTTTTGCGTATGCGGATAATTTAGATAAAAACGCCTTATTAAATGCAGCAGATGCCGTGAGTAAAATCGGAGCACAAGGACAAAGTGCGCGTGTACGTGTTCAAACAGCATCACCCAAAGAATCTTTATACACCCAAGATAGTCCGATTAAATCTATGGACGCTCTTCAAAAAGTAGCATTACTCTATAAAATCGATAAGGAAACCAGAGCAGCTGATGTAAGAGTTAAAGAAGTAAACGCTGTATTAGCAATGAAATATGAGCACATTTGGCTATCTCGATTTGACGGAAGAGTTCATGCGGATATTCGCCCTTTAATCCGTTTATCATTAAATGTAATTGTTGAAGAAAACGGCAGACGTGAACAAGGTTCAGCAGGAGGGGGTGGTCGCTATACTATGGATTATTTCACCGATGAAAAAATCACATCGTATATTCAAACTGCTGTAAAACAAGCAGTAATAAACCTTTCAGCACGTCCTGCACCTGCCGGCGATATGACAGTGGTGTTAGGTTCAGGTTGGCCAGGGGTGTTATTGCATGAAGCAGTAGGACATGGTTTAGAGGGCGACTTTAATCGCAAAGGTACCAGTTTATTTAGTGGTCGAATTGGTGAAAAAGTAGCAGCATCAGGCGTAACCGTTGTCGATCAAGGCAATATTCCCAATCGGAGAGGTAGCTTAAATATCGACGATGAAGGAAATCCGACACAAGAAAATATCCTAATCGAAGACGGCGTATTAAAATCTTATATGCAGGACGAAACTAATGCCAGACTTATGAAAATGCCCATCACCGGCAATGGCAGACGAGAAAACTACGCATCACCAACTATTCCGCGTATGACTAATACTTTTATGATGAGTGGTTCGTATGACCCACAAGAAATAATCGAATCTGTTGATTATGGAATTTATGCGGTTAATTTTGGCGGTGGGCAAGTTGATATTACTAGCGGACAATTTGTTTTTGGTACTTCGGAGGCGTGGTTAATTGAGAAAGGCAAACTTATTCACCCCATTAAAGGAGCAATGCTAACCGGAAATGGTGCACAAACGCTTAAACATATTAGCATGATAGGTAATGATAGTGCTTTGGATTTAGGCGTTGGCGTATGCGGTAAAGAAGGGCAAAGTGTTCCAGTTGGAGTCGGTTTGCCAACTATACGAATTGATGCAGGTTTAACTGTTGGTGGTTCGCAAGTATAAAAAAGTCTGCCGGAAAGTCTGCCGGAAAGATTAAATCCAAAGGATTGATTATGAAAAATCGAGTTCAAAATATACATTTTGTTGGAATAGGTGGTACTGGTATGTGTGGTATTGCCGAAGTGTTGCATAATTTAGGTTATACCGTTTCAGGGTCTGATTTATCGGTTAATGCTGCCACCACCCATTTAGCCGAAATTGGCGTAAAAATATTTCAAGGACATAATCAGGAAAACATTGAAAACGCACAAGTAGTTGTTACATCAACAGCGGTTAAATCAGACAATCCAGAAGTAGTTGCAGCATTAGAAAAACACATTCCAGTGATTGCAAGAGCAATGATGTTGGCAGAATTAATGCGTTTTCGACAAGGCATTTGCATCGCCGGTACGCATGGTAAAACCACTACAACCAGTTTAACCGCCTCCATTTTAGCAGCCGGTGGATTAGACCCAACCTTTGTAATTGGTGGCAAACTAATTGCAGCAGGCAGTAATGCCAGATTAGGACATGGGCAATACATAGTAGCAGAAGCAGATGAATCTGATGCTTCCTTTCTTTATTTATCACCACTATTTACTGCGGTTACCAATATTGATGAAGACCACATGGATACTTATGACCATAACGTTGAAAAACTTCATCAAGCATTTATTGATTTTATTCATCGTATGCCGTTTTACGGTAAATCGTTTTTATGTATTGAAAACGAACATGTAAAAGCAATTTTGCCACGCCTGCAACGTTCATTTGCCACATACGGTTTGCAAGATAATGCAGATATTTTTGCCACAGATATTGTCGCAGTTGGCACGCAAACCTGTTTTACAGTTCACTGTAAGCACATGCAAATAGAACCATTTCCTGTTTTGCTAAATTTACCTGGTGAGCATAATGTTCTTAACTCATTAGCTGCGATAGGAATTGCATTGGAATGTGGAGTTGGAGTTGATGCGATTATTGACGGTTTGAAAAATTTTCAGGGAGTTGGCAGACGTTTTCAAAACTATGGAGAACTTAAACTACCAAACGATTCCGGCAGTGTTAGTCTGATTGATGATTACGGACATCACCCTATTGAAATTGCAGCAACCATTGATGCTGCACGTGCTGCATATCCTGACAAGAGATTAGTATTAATTTTTCAACCACATCGCTACACAAGAACACGAGACTTATTTGAAGACTTTGTTAAAGTATTGAGTAGGGCAGATGTATTAGTGTTAGCAGATGTTTATGCAGCAGGTGAAACACCGATTGCAGCGGCAGATAGTCGTGCCTTATCTCATGCAATTCGTGTGCAAGGTAAAATCGAACCGATTTTTGCAGGTTCAGTAGAAGAAATTCCCAATATTATTATCAATATATTGCAAGATAAAGACATTATTCTGAATATGGGTGCAGGTAGCATCAATAAAATTCCAGAATATTTACAGAAATTTTTAACACAATAAAAGAAACTCCTGCAAAATCCGTCATTTTGAGTTTCATAAAGTGAAACAAAGAATCTCAACTAATTGTTTTATAAAGATTATTCTTTATTATTCAGGATAAATAATAATGGAAAAATAGAGGTTTGCAGGAGTTTTGTAAAACCATACAGAAGTATTGCTATAAGAATTTGGTTTTGTGAGAGTATTATGTTCGATAACAAGTCTGCCGGAAAGTTCTTATAAAAAAATGTTTCCGGCAGACTTACGTTTGTAAGCTGTCAAATTTCTTGTGCGTAAACTTTGATGTTATGCAATGATTGTGCCATAATAGCGTTTGTCTGTGAAATTTTTAGGTGGCTGTAAGTTTTTACAAAAATTTTAATAAAACAATGAAATATTTTTTAAAGTATGGCGTATTTTGTTAAAAATTATCATATCGTTAAAGAGGTGGTTTAAGTGAAAAAAATAACGAACGTCAAGCAGTCGACTTTTGAACGCTATCGTGGATTAATAATATCCATTGCCATCTTTTTGACTTTAATTGCATTAATTGCGGTTTTTTCCCTTTATTTTTCAAGATTATCCGGAACTAATGTTACACGTGCAGAACAAGCTAATAATTTGCACAATTCTGTACTATTAATCAACCAAGACGCATTTCGTCTAAAAGATGTATACGATAAAGACCAAAACTCCCCGTTTGCTCAAGCAACAATGACACGTATGCGAGACAACATCAAATACGTGAGTGAAGAGTTAGAAAACTTTGGTGACAAGAGTCAAGTTGATGGAATAAAACAAAAATGGGCAAAATATAGCAAACAACTTAACGATTACCTTGCCGTTGCAGGTGAAGTTCGTGCTGATACACCTGCGGCGTATGCTTTTATTGATGCAGTGAATGATAGTGGTACTGATATTGCAGTTGAAACCGCCTCATTGTCAGAAATATATGCTAAAAATGCACAAAGTCAAATTAAAATTCTACAATTAATTCAATTAGTTGGTGTTTTGGTTGGTGTTTTGTATTTAGGGGTTTCCGTATTCCATTTCATCGGACAGATGAGATCTATGGATAAAAAAGCAGAAGATGCTTGGCATGAAGTAGATGGAATTATGTCCACCTTGCGTGAAGGCTTGTTCTTATTAGACAAAGATTTGAAAATTGGCGGTCAATATTCGTCAGCATTAGAACATATCATTGGACAGCGTAAATTAGGTGGTAAAAACTTATTAGATATTTTAGAACCAATTATCAGTAGCAAAGATTTAGATGTAACCAAAAACTTCATTGGACAATTATTCAAAAAACGCATCAAGGCTAATCTTATTGCCGATTTAAACCCATTGAGTAGAATTGAAGTTGAAGTTGATGATTTCAGCGGTTTTCATGTAAGGCGTTGGTTAAGCTTTGCTTTTTCTCGTGTTTATGACGGTTCGGAAATCGAACGAGTCATGGTCAACGTGTCTGATATTACAGCAGCTGTTCATTTGGAAGAACAATTGGATGAAAAACGCCAACAAAACGACCAATCAATGGATATGTTAGGTACGCTGTTGGATACCGACCCACAATTAGTAAATGGTTTTCTATTATCGGTACGTTCTTGCATTGACAATGTTAATTCAGTATTACGCGATCAAAGCAAAGGTGTTGCTGAACTCAAAGGTAAGTTACGTGATATGTATCGTGAAATGCACAGTATCAAAGGAGAAGCATCTGCTTTGCGTTTAAGTGCATTTGTTACTTTGGCAACGAATTTTGAAGAGAAAATTCGTAATCTACAAGAAGCACCAACTTTAACTGGTAATGACTTCTTGCCACTAACAGTAATGTTAGACGAAATGGTTAACACATTTAACCGCATTAAACAATTGACAGACCGTTTAGGCTTGACTGGTAAAAAATCAGATTCCGGCAGTGTTGGTAATATTCAGTCCAATCAAGACGGTAGCAGTGTAATGCAAAAATACTTCGAGAATTTTGCATCTGATATTGCCAAACGCAATGACAAAGAAGTAAAAGTTGTTTGTCGTGGTATGGATTCCAATCGCTTATCGCCAGAATTAGCCAATACTATCAAAGAAGTAACTCTACAATTACTACGCAATGCAATTTGCCATGGCATTGAATCACCATCAGAGCGTCGCAGTTTAGGCAAACCAGCAGAAGGTAAAGTGCAATTGCAACTACATTTTACCGATAATGATATGGCAGAATTAATTGTAGAAGACGATGGCGGCGGTTTAAGCTTTGATAAAATTCGTGCCAAAGCCGTAGAAAAAGGCTTATATAGTGAATTTGAAGCACAAAATTTAGGTAGAAAAGAATTAATGCAGCTAATCTTTTCTTCTGGATTTTCCACAGCTGATAAAAGCAATGAAGATGCTGGGCGTGGTGTAGGTATGGACGTGGTAAATAAACGTGTACAAGATATTGGTGGTAAATTGAAAATTGCATCTGCTGCTGGACAATACACTCGTTTTACCATAGTAGTTCCCTTAAATAAGATTGCGTAGTAAATGTATAAACTCATGATTGTTGATGATTCAAATATCATCAGAAATAGAATTAAACGTGGTTACAATGCCTCACAATTTGAATTGGTTGGCACGGCTGCCAATGGCATTGAAGCGTTGGATTTATTTAAAAAATTGCGTCCAGAAGTTATCACTATGGACTTGACCATGCCTGGTATGGATGGGCTTGAATGTATTTCCCGTATTATTGATATTGACCCTGATGTTCATATTTTAGTTGTATCAGCCTTATCAGATAAAGCAACAGGGATTAAAGCATTGGAGTTAGGTGCACAAGGTTTTATCTGTAAACCATTTACTGATGAACAATTAATTGAAGCACTTAATGAAGTAGTGATGGATGATTATTAATTAACAACAAAGTATAGAATATAAACACTGCCGGAAAGCATATCAGTATTGTTTTCCGGCAGTGTTGTATAGAGACAAACTTATGCAAAACACAGACATTCTTCAACTCGTAACTGAACATTTACAACAACATCACCAAACGATTGCCACCGCAGAATCTTGTACAGGCGGACTATTATCTGCATTATTAACGGATATGTCAGGCAGTTCTGCTTGGTTTCGTTATGGTTGGGTTACATATAGCAATGAAGCTAAAAATACGTGTTTGCATGTACCACTGTCTTGTTTGAGTAAATACGGTGCAGTTAGCGATGAAGTAGTAAAGATTATGGCTGATAATGCCAGAGAAATAGCTAATGCGGATTATGGCATTTCTATTTCAGGTATTGCTGGACCTACTGGCGGTAGTGATGCCAAACCAGTTGGCACAGTTTATTTTGGTATTTCTACATCGCAACACACATTAAGTGTACGTGAAAATTTTTCCGGCAGTCGTAATGAAATACGTCAAAGTGCAGTTCAATTTGCTTTACATCTTTTACAACAAAATTTGCATTAATAACAATTGTTAGCTTTACATATTTGATTTAAGTATATATAATTCATGGCTTCGTAAGGGGGGTATAGCTCAATTGGTAGAGCGCTTGCATGGCATGCAAGAGGTCAGCGGTTCGATTCCGCTTATCTCCACCATTTTCATTTCATCTTCTATCTCCTTTTTTAATCGCCGTAAGGCGATTTTTTTTGCGTAAAAAATCTTTGGAAAAACAAATGCAATTTTAGTTTTGTTTATATTATTGAAACTTCGGCTTGATTGCTTCGCAATCTTTTTTGATAAACAAATTTTTATCAAAAGTTTGATACCTTGTATCAAACAAACCGTGTGTTGCAAAGAGTTTCTCAATAAACTTTTTTAGTCTAAAATATTGTACAAACATTTTTCCGGCAGACTTTGGATTAATTTATGAGTATTCACACCTTTGCCATTAACCATTTAAATGGACAGCATTTAGGATTTTTAGTTATGGACGAAGATAACACTCATAAGAGTGGAGTCATAATGATTAAACCTCAATGTGTAGATGGTGATGATAAAACTCCAGAATTTGAAGCACTATTTGCATTAGAAGGTTTAACTTTAACTTGGAATTTGCGAGGAGAAATAATTGAAATTGACGCAGATGATATTTATGCCAAACTTATTGGAGAATATTTATTTTTCCGCAAGTTTCAATATCGTTTAACCGATTTAACAGGAGTATGGTAAATGGAAAGTATTTTTATTTTGATTCCAATTAGTATTATTTTAGTATTATTAATAGGTATAGCATTATGGTGGTCATCTAAAAGTGGGCAATTTGATGATTTAGATGGACCAGGATACCGAATTATTATGGACGATGACAACACCGAACATCTTGTTAATAATAAAAAAACAAATCAGTCCTCCAAATTAGAAAGTGAAAATAATAAATAGTAGACTTTATCAGTACACCTGTGAAACTTATTATTCGAAACTCCAAGTAAACTGGTAAATATAACTATAATCTACCGCAAAGCCATTTTTTCACCATTCGTCATTCGTAAGTGATAGCGAAGAATATTTTGTAAAACAATATATTCAGATTATGCGTTTCGCTTTGTGAACTAAATTTGCGAAAGAATATTGACATAACCTTTGCAGGTTATGTCAATATTCTTTCGCAAATTTAATTTCACTCGGTGATTATCGATAGGTTAAGTGATTAAATTTTTAAGCGGCTAAATATTCCTGTTTTTCAATCTCCCAATTTAAGAAGTGTTGCATATTCATATATTTTCTTGTTCCCCATTGCGACTGTGCGACATATCGTAATCTTGCACAGACAAGCATTAGAGCAGAATTACCGTCAGGAAACGCACCTACCGAACGCGTTCGCCGTT
>JAFZMY010000034.1 GCA_017553165.1 Neisseriaceae bacterium | reverse complement strand
TCGTAACCCATTTGCCGTTTGTGCCGAGAACCCAGTCGCGAATGTGGTCGATTGCGGCGTTGGCTGCCGATGCGGCAGAAGATAAACCGCGTGCTTCAATAATCGCCGCACCGCGTTTGCCCACAGTTGGCAAGAATGTGTTGGCATACCATTCGTGGTCGTTAATCATTTCTTTAACGCTGGCTCCGTCAATGGTTGCAAAGCGATAATCCGCATACATAGACGGGCTGTGGTTACCCCAAACGCACATTTTTTCGATATTAGCCACTGGTTTGCCTGTTTTTTCAGACAGTTGGCTCAATGCACGGTTGTGATCCAAACGCAACATAGCAGTGAAGTTTTTCGCAGGTAAATCAGGAGCAGATTTCATTGCAATATAAGCGTTGGTGTTTGCAGGGTTGCCCACTACCAAAACTTTAACATTGCGGCTTGCTACTTTATTCAAAGCCGCACCTTGCACGGTGAAAATAGCGGCGTTGGCTTGCAACAAGTCAGCACGCTCCATACCTTTGCTGCGTGGTCTTGCACCAACCAAAATGGCAATATCAGCGTCTTTGAACGCCACTTCTGGGTCGTCAGTAGCAACCATACCTGCCAACAATGGGAATGCACAGTCTTGCAATTCCATCATCACGCCTTTTACAGCGTTTTGGGCTTGGGGCAAGTCCAATAATTGCAAAATAACAGGTTGGTCTTTGCCCAACATTTCGCCAGAAGCAATGCGGAACAACAAAGCATAACCAATTTGACCAGCCGCACCAGTAACGGCAACACGAACAGGTGATTTCATTAAGAGTTCTCCTAATTAATGAATGTGTTTTAATAAAAAAATACATATCGTATTCAACAAGTTCAATACAATACACTCGATTATAGTCAATTCAGACCAAAAGTAGCCAAGACGGCACGCCGAAGGCTGTGCAACTTATTTATACAGCAATGCGTGCCATAAGCTGGATAGTTTTGGTATGAATTGACTATAAATACCGAAAACAATCGGTGAAACCACTAATCATAGCAAAAAATAAGCTAAAAGAAATGTCGATTTAACTATTTTTTTTACACTGATAGCTTTTATGTTGTTAGAAAAAATAATTTACAAATACACGTTGTTCTACAAATCATAAGCGATGAATAGCGAGTGATTAAAAACTATTTTTGCAAAAATTTAAGTCTGCCGGAAAGATTTTAAGTTATTGAAATATATTAATTTATTGTCAAATAATAGCATCTGAATCAAAGATAATCCATCAAGACTATGATATGTCTGTTATAATTCTGCCCTTGTGTCTTATAATTTGAATAGATTTTGAGGATTTATTTTGCTTACTCTGATTGCTTTTGTTATTGCCATCTTAATTTTGGTCAGTGTACATGAGTATGGGCATTTTTTAGTAGCACGTGCCTGTGGCATCAAAGTGTTACGGTTTTCCATTGGTTTTGGCAAACCATTTATATCTAAAAAAATTGGCAATACAGAATGGTGTTTAGCACCCATTCCTTTGGGTGGATACGTAAAAATGGTAGATACACGCGAAGGCGAAGTTTCAGAAGAAGATCTACCTTATGCCTTTGATAAACAGCCAGCTTGGAAAAGAATTGCAGTAGTTGTTGCCGGACCTATTACTAACTTAATTTTGGCAATAATCTTTTTTGCGATAGTAGCATTTCAAGGAATAGTTGAAGTACGTCCAGTTGTTGGTATGGTTGTTCCTGATACTATTGCGGCAAGGGCAGGTATTCAAGATGGTGTGGAAGTTGTTTCAATTGATGAATATCCAGTTGATGATTTTTCTGATATGTACATGCAGTTGAATATGTCTTTGAGCGAACCTGAAGGTGTAACTATATTTGCCAAAGATAAAGATGGACAAAATCTTAAATTCTTTATTAATACACAACAAGAGAAAAAAGCAATTAAGTCGTTGATTTTAGGTAAAGAGTCTTTTGGAATTTATCCTGACCGTTTAACTAATACGGTAAAAGGAATTAAAGTTAATTCTCCTGCTTATGTTGCTGGTTTGCGTGATGGCGATACCATTGTTGCTGTTGAAGATGAAGAATTATCATCTCCTTGGGATATAACTGATCGTATTCGTAAAAGTCCTGGACGTTCATTAAATGTAACTTATATTCGTAATGGCGAAACGCATCAAGCAACAGTACTGCCGGAAAGTGTGGAAGAACATCCTGATAAACCATTAGTAGGAAAAATTGGTACTTGGTGGGCAGCTGATGAAGAATGGGGCAATAGTATTCGTAAAACTCATCAGCCTACAATTTTCGAATCGTTCCAAATTGGAGTTAAACAAACTGTTGATTATTCATGGCTTACCGTGAAATTTTTTGGCAAAATGTTGGTTGGTAAAGCATCTTTATCACATATTTCCGGACCAGTTACCATTGCTGATATGGCAGGTAAAACCGCTGCTGCTGGTTTGAAACAATATATTCATTTTTTAGCATTAGTAAGTTTAAGTTTAGGTGTGTTAAATTTATTCCCCATTCCTATGTTAGATGGCGGACACCTAATGTTTTATTTAATTGAGTTGATACGTGGCAAACCATTGAGTGATAAAACGCAGGAAGTTGGTATGCGTATTGGTTTAACTTTGATGTTAATATTAATGTTGATAGCATTTTCTAATGATTTTGCTCGTTTACTTGGGTGATTTTTATGAAACTAAAAACAATTTCTTTATGTGTTGCCTTGTGCTTTTCTGCAACTGCTTTGGCAGAAGATTTTACTATTAAAGATATTCGTATCGAAGGTTTGGAAAGAACCGAACCCACAACTATTTTTTCGTATTTACCAATTAAAATTGGTGATACTTTTACCAATACCAAAGGCGAAGAATCAATTAAAAGTCTTTATGAAACAGGATTTTTTGATGATGTCCAAGTGGAAACTCAAAATAATACGGTTTTAGTTACCGTAATTGAGCGTCCCATTATCAGTGAATTAACTGTAACTGGCGGAAAAGTATTACAAAATTCCGATATTCAAAAAAATTTAGCATCTATGGATTTAGCTAAATCACGAGTGTATAACCCTGTGATAATGGCACAAGCAATCGAAGGCTTGCGTCAAGAATATCTTAATCGTGGTAAAACAGATGTAAAAATCGAACACAAAGTTATTCCATTAGAAAGAAATCGCGTTGCAGTTGAATTAAATATCGAAGAAGGTCGTACCACCGTTATTCGAGATATTCGTTTTAATGGAAATGAACACTATTCTGATTCTACTTTGCGAAAACAAATGTCATTATCAGAAAAAGGTTTAATGACTTGGGCTACCAAATCAGACCGTTTTTCTCCGGATAAATTATCTACTGATTTACAACGCATAACTGATTTCTATCGTGATCGTGGTTATTTTGAAGTTGCTATTACTTCTGCTGATGTTGTGCCTAATCAGAAAAATTCTGATGATTTAGATGTTGAAATTGGTATTCAAGAGGGGACACGTTATCGTTGGGGACAAATTGAAATTACCGGTGATACTCGTGAAATTCCAGTAGAAGAATTACAAAAATTAGCCAAAGTAAAAACTGGTAAATGGTATAACCATTCTGAACTTAATGATATTTTGCAAAGTATGCAGAATCGTTTAGGTGCGTCAGGTTATGCTATGGCTGAAATTGGTGTTCGTCCATTGATACAGTCTGATACTCTGAATTTTGCTTTGAATATTGAACCTAATCAAAAAGTTTATGTAAATGAGATTCGCATTTCAGGTAACAATAAAACACGAGATGAGGTAATTCGCCGAGAATTGCGTCAAATGGAAAGTGCGTCTTTTGATACTTCAAAAATTTCACGTTCGCAAGAACGTATTCAACAATTAGGTTATTTTGATAACGTTGAAATTTCACAAGTGCCAGTAGAAGGTACTCCTGACCAAGTGGACTTAAACGTAAATGTACATGAACAACCAACCGGCACAATCAATATTTCCGCAGGTTATGTTCAAGATGATGGTGTAGTAATATCTGGTGGAATATCACAAGATAATTTATTTGGTACAGGTAAATCAGCCAATGCTCGTTTTTCTAATGGTACTTCTACCAAAGTAGCATCGCTTTCATTTACAGACCCATATTTTACTGCCGATGGGGTGAGTATGGGTTACGATTTATTCTGGCGTTCATACGACCCATATAAAGCTAATATTAGTGCTTATAAAACAGAAACTTACGGTGCAGGCGTGCGTATGGGGGTGCCAGTTACTGAATATGATCGCGTTAATTTTGGCTTGGGTGCCAATAATATGAAAGTTTTCCTATATCCACAAAGTCCGAAGCGTTATCGTGATTTTGTTGAGCGTTATGGAGAAAGTAATTGGACACTTACTGGTAATATTGGTTGGGGACGTAATACCACCGATTCCGCATTCTGGCCAACTCGTGGTTATATTATCAATGCTAATTTGGAAGCAGGCTTGCCAGGTGGCGATTTACAATATTACAAACTTACTCATAACCAATCTTGGTTTTTCCCATTATCACGTAATTTAACTTTAATGTTAGGTGGTAGTGTTGGTTATGCTAATGGTTATGGTGATACCGATGAGTTGCCATTTTTCCATAATTTCTACGGTGGCGGTTTAGGTTCTGTACGTGGTTATGAAAATGGTAGCGTTGGACCAAAAGGTTATGACATCTATGGCGATAAGGACTTTTTAGGCGGTAGCAAACAAGCAAATTTAAATGCGGAATTGCTTTTCCCAATGCCTGGAATGAAAGATAATCGTACCGTACGTTTGAGTTGGTTTGCTGATGCTGGAAGTGTTTGGGACGGCAAACATTACACTGGTGGAGATTTTACTCCTTATGGTACAGGTGGACATCATAGTACATTTAAAAATGAATTACGCTATTCAACTGGTTTAGCATTTACTTGGGTTTCACCGTTAGGACCAATGAAGTTTAGCTACGCATATCCATTAAATAAAAAAGATGGTGATGAAGTGCAACGCTTCCAATTCCAGTTAGGAACAGTATTTTGATTTAATTTACAAACAGGGGCGTAATAATGAAAATATCTCTATGGTGTAAAACGATTAGTTTATTTACATTATGTTTTGTATTTTCATTGGCTTATGCAGAATGTGATTGTCCTAAATTTGCTTTTGTGAATATACAGCGAATTTATAGCGAAACACAACAAGCTATAAAAATTAATGCCAATTTGGAAAAAGAGTTCGCAGGACGCAGAGGTATTTTGGAAAATATGCGTAAAGAAGTTGTGGATTTGCAAAAGCAATTTGCTAATGATAAAAATGCACAACATAGAGATCAATTGCTGCAACAATTGAATTTATTGCAACAAAGATACTTGGAAAGTCAGCGACAATTTGAAGAAGATTATTCACTGCGTCGCATTGCGGAATTTTCATCTTTACAACAGAGAGCCAATAAGGCTATTGCAGATATTAGTCAGCGTGATGGCTACGATTGGATTAGTGATAATGCGGTATTGGTTGATAAAAAATACGACATTACCGACAAAGTTATTGACATCTTAAACGGTAAATAAAATGCAAAAATATACCTTGTCAGAAATCGTTCACCATTTAGGTGGCAAGTTAGTTGGAAATGATAAAACAATCACTTCGGTTAAATCATTAGAAGATGCTAATGATGAACAAATAACATTTTTATCAAATCCAAAATATCGTTCAAAAATAAACGAAACCAACGCTGGTGCTATCATTGTTAAAGATGGTACCCAACAAGGTCTGCCGGAAAACAAAAGCTATCTTTTGTGCGATGACCCATATCTTTACTTTGCCAAAGTAATGCGTTTATTTAATCCAATGCCTAAAACCATTGGTCAGATACATCCGAGTGCGGTTATTCACCCATCTGCCAAAGTGCCAGAATCATGTGAAATTAGTGCAAATGTAGTAATTTGTGCTGATGTTAGTTTGGGTGAAAATTGTCGAATTTTGGCAGGTAGCGTAATTGGTACAGCTTGCGTGTTAGATGACGATTGTGTAATTTATCCTAATACCGTGTTGTATCCCAAAACAGTTTTAGGCAAACGCGTAGTGATTCATGCTTGTTGTACCATTGGTGCTGATGGCTTTGGCAATGCACGTGATATGAAGACTTTGGAATGGCATAAGATTCCACAAGTAGGTGGTGTTGTTATCGGTAGTGATAGCGAAATTGGTGCACATACTACTATTGATAGAGGTACCTTGTCTGATACTGTTGTAGGCGAAGGGTGTCGCATAGATAACCAAGTACAAATTGGACACAACTGTAAAATTGGTAAACATACTGCCATTGCAGCTTGTGCAGGTATTTCCGGTAGTGTCAACATTGGTGATTACTGTATTATTGGTGGGGCAGCAATGTTTGTGGGGCATATCGAAATTGCCGATGGAACAATTATTGGCGGTGGAACAGCGGTTACTCGTTCGATTAAAGAAGCAGGTTACTATGCAACTTGCTTCCCATTACAAACTAAAAAAGATTGGTCGAAAAACGCCGTACATATTCGACATCTTGATGATATTTACCATCGCTTGAAAGTATTAGAAAAGAAATTGTCTCAATCTTCATAATCAAGATTTACTCTTAAATCGAATTAAATATTAAGGAAAAAACAAATTATGGAAATAGTATTACCTATTGAAAATAAAGATTTACAAACATTGCTTCCACATCGCTATCCATTTTTATTAATTGATCGCGTTTTAGAATTTGAAAGTTTTAAACGCCTAAAAGCAATTAAAAATGTAACTTATAACGAACCATGTTTTCAAGGACATTTCCCTGATTTTCCGGTTATGCCTGGTGTGTTGGTAATTGAAGCGTTAGCACAAGCTGCTGGTACTTTATCCATTTTAAGCTTGGGTGGGCGTGATGAAAGAGAATTGTATTTCTTTGTAGGTATTGATAAAGCACGTTTTAAACGTCAAGTTATACCTGGTGATCAGATTGTTTTGGAAGTTGAACTATTAGCAGACAAACGTGGTATTGGTAAATTCAAAGCGGTTGCAACAGTAGATGGTGAAATTGCTGCCGAAGCTGAAATTATGTGTGCTAAACGTCAAGTTAAACCATAAATGAACACTGCCGGAAAATTTATTAAACTTTCCGGCAGACTATTATTTAGCAAAAGAAACTACTGAAAAATTTATTAAACAATTAATTACAAATAAATAGTTTGCAGTGGTTTCTAATATCAAATAATTATTTCAAGAATTTAGATGCCAAAGCACCAATATCTTTCATATCAAAACCATCGCTTAAATCAAATCCTTCTGCTTCTTCTGCTAAACCATTAGGAGTTATTTTGTTAATCATTTCAGGAAGATATTGTGCTAATATGCCAGATGCTTCATCGTTATTAACTCCTGATAAACCTGCAACTTTGGATAATAAATCACTTCCCAAAGCACCTGCCAAAGCATTTGGTGTAACGGTTTCATTTTTACCATTGCCAATCCAAGAAGCCAAAGCATCAGCCAAACCGCCAGATTGCAACTTTTGAAAAATTCCACTAACACCACCACCTTGTGCAAATAGTGAACTCAATAAGCTTAATGCTAATTTGTTATCGCCACTACCACCTAACACTTGTTTTGCTACTTGACCGGCAATTTGACCAGTCAAAGAGTCTAATAGTCCCATCGCATTATTCCTTTTGTTAAAAAATAAAAATGTTGCTAACACAACTTACGCTATATTAACCTATGAAAAAATTAAAAACAAATATTTTTTTGCATTAATTATTCAAATAATTAAATTATAACATCTTGTTTTGTAAAAAATATTTATTATATAACTATTATTTTATGGCAAACTATCAATTAAAAATCCGTTACTTACAAAAAATATAAAATATGGTAGAATGAAAAGTTCCGCACAAGAGGTTACAAACTAATAAAATGTTTACATTTAATCGGCATTCCAAATTTATGTTGATTTGGGTGTTGGCGTTCATGTCTGCTTTGGCACCATTGGCAACTGACATGTATCTTCCGGCACTTAAAGAAGTACAAAGATCATTTAATACCACTGAATCCTTAACTCAACTATCCATTGCAGCATTTTTTATTGCGTTTTCATTTGGGCAGTTGGTTTATGGACCATTGAGTGATGCTTTTGGACGCAAAAAACCATTGTATATTGGCACACTTTTATATGTATTTGCCAGTATTGCCTGTGTTAGTGTTAACTCCATTTATGCTTTTATCTTTTTTCGTTTTGTTCAAGCATTGGGCGGTTGTTCAGGCGTGGTAATTGCACGTGCCGTTATCAATGATAAATTTGATGTAAAAGAAGGTGCAGCAGTACTTGCAATTATGATGATGGTAGGGGCATTAGCACCAATGTTAGCACCAACATTGGGTGGAGTTGTTTTAGAATATTTAACTTGGAAATTTATTTTTTGGTTATTATTTGTTTTTGGTTTAATCTTATTTTGCATGATTATTATTTTCTTACCAGAAACATCAAAAGAAGAATATCGTATTAAATTTAATTTACCATCAATTATAGATAACTATATTTCTATAATAAAAGATCGCCGTTTTGTAATTTATGTTTTGTCGTTTAGTTGTACTTTGGCTTGTATTTTTGTTTATATAACCGGCTCATCATTTGTATTTAGAGAGCATTTTGGTTTATCTGCTCAAATGTTTGGTTTAGTATTTGGACTAAATGCTATGGGAGGAACAATATCTTCTATTATAAATGCAAAATTAGTACGTACTTATTCCCCATATCATATTTTGCAAATTGCTTTCTTTTGTATGATGATTTTTGCAGTGCTATTAATTATAAGTGGGGTTTTTGCATTACCATTTTTACTATTTGAAATATTTTTATTTTTGACGATGGCTATGATTGGTTTTATTGCACCTAATATTACCGTGTTAGCAATGTCTCGTTTTAAAAAGAAATCAGGTTCGGCATCAGCGATATTGGGTACAACACAATTTGCTGTTGCAGGATTTGCATCTTTTATGGTTAGTATATTAGGAGCAAATCATCCTGCACCATTATCGATTTTGATTGGAATTTGTCCTGTTTCTGGATATTGTATATATTTATTAATTAACAAACGTAATATTAAGAAGTTAAAGAAAAAATTAGGATTTATATGATTGTAAAGTTATTAGTTATAATCTTTGGTTATATGTATAAAACTTATAAATATTTATACTTCTAATAAATATTGTTAATATATGCTTTTCCGGCAGACTGAAACCTTTGCAAAATTAGCATTTGAGGAACATTTCGTACGTTTGCGTTGCTTTTCAACGACAAGCCTTTCTACTTGTTATGTCTTTGTTTGCTGTGCTACTACAACTTTGAAATCTGCTCACATTTACCAGTTTTGCAAAGGTTTCAGACTATTAAATAAATAAACAATTGTGGAAAATTTAAACGTGCAAAAACCATTTATAAGTATTGAAAATTTATGCAAACATTATCATTCTGATGAGCGACATTTTTGTGCATTGGATAATGTTAATTTAAGCATCAATCAAGGTGATGTATTGGGTATTATTGGGCAGTCAGGTGCTGGTAAATCTACACTTATTCACTGTCTTAATTTATTAGAGCGTCCTACTTCTGGAAAAATTATTATTGATAATGAAGATATTACTCAATTTTCAGATGCAAAGTTACGTAATTTTAGACATAATATTGGTATGATTTTTCAAAATTTTGCTTTATTTCAACAAAGAAATATTCTATCCAATGTAATGTTTCCATTAGAATTAGCCAAAACTCCAAAAGAACAAGCTAAAAAACGTGCAGAAGAATTATTAGAATGGGTAGGATTAAAAGATAAAGCTATGCGTTATCCATCACAATTATCCGGAGGTCAGCAACAAAGAGTAGCTATTGCACGTGCTTTGGCAAATTCGCCAAAAATTATGTTATGTGATGAAGCTACCAGTGCATTAGATAGCATTACCACATATTCTATTTTGAATTTACTCAAAAAGGTTAATATAGAATTAGGTGTAACCATGATTCTAATTACCCATTCTTTTTCTGTTGCTGCACAAATTTGTAATAAAGTTGCAGTATTAGATAAAGGTAAAATAGTTGAAACAGGTGATGTATCAGAAGTATTAACATCACCAAAAAGTAATGCAGCACAAACTTTATTATCGGCTGCCGGAAATATAATTACACAAGCTAATTGATAAAATAAATGGAATTAATATGGAATCAGAATCTATTTCTTTATTATCATCGTTATCTGCTTTTTTTTCACAATACGGCTTGTTATTGTTAAAAGGGACATGGGATACTTTGGTAATGACAACATTATCGACGTTATTTGCGTATATATTAGGTATTCCTTTAGGAGTAATTTTAATTTTAACTTCTAAACATGGATTAATGCCCAAGCCAATTGTATATAGTATATTAGGTGGATTGGTAAATATTGGACGTTCTATTCCATTTATTATTTTAATTGTTTTTATGATACCTTTTACTCGTATGATTGTCGGTACTTCGCTTGGAGTTGCGGCTGCCATTGTGCCTTTAACTGTTGCAACCACTCCATTTGTAGCACGTATGATTGAGCAATCATTAAGGGAAGTTAATAAGCATTTAATTGAAGCAGCACAAAGTTTTGGTGCTAATACTTGGCAAATTATTAGTAAAGTTTTTTTAGCGGAAAGCATGCCATCTTTGGTAAGAGGAATGTCTATTACCTTTATCTCGGTATTTGGTTTTGTTGCTATGGCAGGTACTGTTGGAGCAGGGGGTATAGGTGATATTGCCATTCGCTATGGTTATCAGCGTTATGAAAATAGCGTAATGATTGCTTCAATTATATTAAGTATTGTTTTGGTGCAAATTGCTCAAAGCATTACCAATATTATTGCTGTACGAATAGATCATCGTAAGCATTGATAAATTTAACATGATAACTCATTAATTTAAGAAAGGTTTTTTATGAATATCAAATCTGTTTTTAAAAGTATTGTTCCAGTTGCGGTTGCAAGTTTATTTGCACTTTCATTAGCGGCTTGTAATAATCAAACTGCTACTAACCAAACAACTGAACAAAATAATCCACCAAAAGTTGCAGAAAAAATTTTAGTTGGTGTGCCTAATGATGTAACTAATGAAGCTCGTGCTTTATTATTATTACAAGATAATGGGTTAATTAAACTAAAAGAAGGCGTAGGTTTAGAAGCAACTGCGAATGATATTGCAGATAATCCATATAATATTCAATTAGTTGAGAGTCCTGCTGAAATGGTTTCTCGTACCTTGCAAGATGTATCTTTTGCTGTAATTAATGGCAATTATGCGTTAAGTGCAAAATTGGATACGCAAAACGTTTTAGCAGTTGAGTCTGCACAATCAGATGCGGCTAATCGTTATGGTAATGTGATTGCTGTTGCTAATGGTAAGGAAAATTCACCTAAAACAGTTGCTTTATTAGCTGCATTGGAAAGTGCCACTTCTAAAAATTTTATTGATACTCAATATAAAGGTTCGGTGGTGGCTTTGTTTGATGGGGTTGCACAAATTCCAGATGCACAAGGCGATGATACAACTATCTCAATTGGTGCTACTCCCAGTCCGCATGCAGAAATTTTGGAGGCGGTTAAACCTGAATTAGAATCACATGGTTGGCAATTGAAAATTGTTGAATATCAAGATTATATTCAACCTAATATTGCCGTTAATGATGGTTCTTTGGACGCAAACTATTTTCAACATCAACCTTATTTGGACGACTATAATGCCAAAAATGGAACTCAATTAGTTGGTGTTAAGAAAATTCACTTTGAACCTATGGCTGTTTATCCTGGAAAAATAAAATCATTAGATGAATTGAAAAAATAAGTAGTTAAATATTTTCCGGCAGACTATGCGAATAGTTACACGCTTAATTTTCAAAGCGTGTAACTATTTTTTGGTTTTTTAAAACTGCATAACAAATTGATTTATATATAAGAAATTAATATTATTTTCAGTTTGATATTAAAACTATTCCGGCAGACTATTATTTGCGGTTAAAATAACATCTTTCGACAAGAACAATTTTAGGAGTTTTACCTATGAGTGTCTTTTTGACAGTGCCTTTGAATAAAACCGCTGCATCTGCGTATCCTGCCTCTATTATTGCTAAATCATTGCATCAAAAACGTTCTGTTGGTTGCTTGATGTATGTTTCCAATCGCAAATCATCAGAAAAAAACTTTAATCAAATTCAAACAGTTTTGGGTACATCATTGCCTAAATTAATGTCTGTTGAAGAGTTAAATTCGCTTTTAGAAGATGGACATGATGCTATGATGGACGAGATTTTTGCTCGTTATCGTATGTTAAATCAATGTGATACTGTGGTTGTTGAAGGTTTTTATCCAGATGCTTCATCACCTTTTTTATTTGCTAAAAATCAGCAAATTGCGGTTGAATTAAACGCCAAAATTATTTTGGTAGTTGATGCAATAGATGAACGAGTGCGTGATGTAGCTAAAAAATTAAACGAAGGTATGCGGGAATTTGCACAAATTGGAATTGCAGGTTATGTTTTAGTGCGTCCGCATATTGATACCAAGCATTTTTTACAAAAATTGCGTAGTTTATTAGGAACAGAAATACCTTGTTTAGGTTTGATTTCCCCACAACGTAAAGATGAATTGCGTGCTCATTTGGACGTTGAAGCGTTGAATATCTGTGCGGAACGTTTTAATAGCATTAAATTATCTCCGGCAGCTTTCCGCCATAATATGATGTCGCGTGCGATTATGGCAAATAAACGCATTGTTCTTCCAGAAGGTGATGAACCACGTACAGTGCAAGCTGCAGTAATTTGTCAAAATAAAGGTATTGCACGGTGCGTGCTTTTGGCAGATAGAAATAATGTCGAAAAAGTAGCAAAAGATTTAAATATCACACTGCCGGAAAGCTTGGAAATTATTAATCCAGCAGATATTGCCGATAAATATGTTGAACCATTGGTTGAAATGCGTAAAGCCAAAGGCATGACTTCCGAAAAAGCAAGGGAAGCATTGGAAGATAGTGTTTTTGTTGGCACGATGATGATGGCATTAAAGGAAGTCGATGGTTTGGTTTCAGGAGCAGTGCATACTACGGCAAACACTATTCGTCCTGCATTGCAGGTGATTAAAACCGCACCAGACGCATCTTTGGTGTCAAGCGTTTTCTTTATGTTAATGCCGGAACAGGTTTTGGTTTATGGCGATTGTGCAGTTAATCCTAAACCTACTGCCGAAGAACTTGCTGATATTGCTATTCAATCTGCTGATTCTGCTAAAGCTTTTGGAATAGAACCTCGTGTTGCAATGATTTCCTATTCTACTGGTACTTCCGGCAGTGGTGAGGAAGTGGAAAAAGTTATTAAAGCGACTCGTTTGGCTCAACAAAAACGTCCAGATTTAATGATAGATGGACCATTGCAATATGATGCTGCAAGCGTTTTATCAGTAGGTAAGCAAAAAGCACCTAATAGTCCAGTTGCAGGGCAAGCTACGGTGTTTGTATTCCCTGATTTAAATACTGGTAATACTGCTTATAAAGCGGTACAACGCAGTGCCAATGTATTAAGTGTTGGTCCAATGTTGCAAGGTTTGAATAAACCAGTTAACGATTTATCTCGTGGTGCGTTGGTAGGAGATATTGTCTATACTATCGCCTTAACAGCTATTCAAGCACAGCAGTTTAAAAATTAACTAGTCTATTGATATTGCAATATAACCTTTCCGGCAGACTTAATGTGTATTTAAATTTAGTCTGCCGGAAAATTTTATATAGGTATTACAAATGAATTTAATGTATAAAATTACTCGATTATTGGTATTGTTATTTTGTTGTTTTGCATTACTTACCGCATGTAGTGCTAACGCTGCGAGAAGTGATTTAGTTGCTATTGCTGATGTATTGACAAAAGAAGGATTTTCAGGAGAGTTGCAAAAAGATCTACAAGATAAAATTAAATATGCAAACAGTGATGATGAAATCATTAGTGTATTAAAATATTTTTCAGACAAACTTAATACTACCCAGCAAAAATTGCGTAACTTAAAAATGAGAAACAATGAAGTAAATAAAGCACGTAATGATTTGGCTGATTCTTTGGAATCTATGTCGAATATTATTGAAAAAATTACACAAACTGATTTACATGATTCCGCTCAATTGGAAAAAATAAAACAAGAAATGAACGAAGAAGAGAAAAAATTACAAAACGCTACACAACAAATACTGCAAATATCACAAAAATATAGAGTGCGTAACATGGAAAATTATGTAAATGGTAAAAAATAATTTAGTTTCTATTAGTAAAAAAGTCTGCCGGAAAAAGAATTTAATCTTTCCGGCAGACTTATTATTTTATGATTATTGTTTATAAATTATTTTATTATCAATATATTAGCGTTTTTTCCTACGATTTTTGCTGCTTGTCCATCGATTAATATAGCATCATTGTCTGGTTTTGCTTGCCAGACGGCACCGCGATATTGTACTTGATACAAACCATCGTTATTTTGTCCAATCACGGTTACATTTTGACCTAAATCCAAGTCATCGTAGGAAGTGTCATTGCTCATGGGAATAACGCTTTTCTTTTTATGCCAATATGTTGCCAAGACAATACCTATAAAGCATAGAACACCACATATTGTTAAATTTATTGCATCTGGTAGTTTGAATACATAGTCAATAGTCCCTGTAATCGCACAAGCAATACTCAATACTAAAAGATAAAATGTGCCAGTTAACACTTCTAATACCAATGCAATTAGTGCAATCGCAAACCAAGTCATGATTATCTCCTTCTTGTAACGCGTATTTCTTAAATCAGATAGATTGTATTATAATTTGCGACCATTTTTAAAATATTTGAATTTATAGTAAATCCATACCAAAACTATACATCACAGGCAGACTTTGCCAGTATTATCTATACAGACAGCAAGAGTGCCGCCTTGTTTATTTTTGGTCTGAATTGACTATTAAACTTCTGCAAACCATACTTTTTAATAAGTAACGGCTTTGTAGGAGTATCTGTTATAAGGAATTGAATAAGTTATGCGTAGAACCAAAGCCGATAGTATGCAAACCCGTACTGATTTGATTGTGGCTGCTTTGGATTTGTTTGATGAGCAAGGTGTGTCTAAAACTACTTTGGCACAAGTTGCTACACGTGCAAATGTTACTCGTGGCGCAGTGTATTGGCATTTTTCAAATAAAGATGATTTATTTGATGCGATGTGCGATTTTATCTTTGATGAATTTGAACAAAGCATGGGAGATAAGATTTATTCTCATGATTGTGATGATTTTTTAGATGATATGATGTTTTCTTTTAATATTATCAAGCAAAATGTTCGCCTGCAAAAGTTTATACGAGTTATTTCGCGTAAATGGGAAAATACTACTGAAAATGCTGGTATTTATAATGCTTGGGAAAAGCATTTAGCCATTGAGATTGAACATTTAACCGCTTTATTTCAATTGGCAAAAGATAAAGGTAAATTAGCGGACAATATTACAGTTGAAGATGCCGTGCATACGGTTAGAGCTGTGCATTGGGGATTGTTGATTTCTTGGGTTACGCAATGTGATTTTGATCTAATTGTTGTAGGTAAAATTGCTTTTTCAGGTTGTATAGTTAAATTGTTTAAGTAAGATAATTTTCCGGCAGACTATATAAGGATTATTATAGTCTGCCGGAAAGTTAATTTTAAGCCAATCCTAAATGGCGTAATAGGGCATCTGGTTTAGGATTTCTTCCTCTAAATGCCATAAATGATTCTGCCATTGGGCGAGAACCTCCGACTGATAGAATTTCTTTTAAGAAACGTTGTCCTGTTTTGTTGCGATTTTTTTCTTCTTCAAATGCTGCATATACATCTGCGGATAAGACTTCCGCCCAGATATAACTGTAATATCCAGCAGCATAGCCACCTGCAAAAATATGTGAAAAACTATGGGCAAAACGATTTTCTGGTATTGCAGGTATTACTGCCACTTCGTTTCTGACTTTATTTAAAATTTCACTCCAAGGACAAGGTTGGTTTGTTTCGCGATAGATTAGCAAATCAAATAGGGCAAATTCCATTTGACGTACGATAAATAAACCAGTTTGAAAGTTTTTAGCACGGTACATTTTATTGAATAACTCTTCCGGCAGTGTGTTTTTGTTTTCTTTATGGCAACTCATTGCAGATAATACATCGTATTCCCATGCAAAATTTTCCATAAATTGGCTTGGCAATTCGACTGCGTCCCACTCTACGCCATTGATTCCTGATACTCCTAATTCATCGATATTGGTAAGTAAGTGATGCAAACAATGTCCGCATTCGTGGAATAAAGTGAGAATTTCTTGATGAGATAGCCATGCTTCATTTTCAATTGGTGGTGCAAAATTGCAGACTAAATATGCTTGTGGTAATTGAACACTGCCGGAAAGATGTTTTCTTCTTCCACAGTAGTCATTCATCCATGCACCGCTTTTTTTGCCTTGACGTGCGTATAAGTCCATATAGATTCCACCAATTTTTTCTTGGTTACGTATAAGTGAAAAATAACGTACATCAGAATGCCATGTTGGTCGTTTTTCTTCTATAAATTCAATGCCATATAGTTCGTAAATTAATTTGAATAAACCGTTTAATACCACTGATATGGGAAAATAGTTACGTACTTCTTCTTCGCTGAAAGAGTAATTTTTTTCACGTAATTTTTCGCTGAAATATGCTATATCCCAAGCTTTCAAGTCATCGATGCCATATTGTTTGGCAAATTCTTGTAATTCTTGTAAATCTTTTTGTGCAAATTTACGAGCTTTTTTTGCCATATCTTGTAAAAATTCAATGACTTGTTCTGGATTGTCTGCCATTTTGGTAACTAATGATAAATTAGCGTAAGTTGGATAACCTAATAATTGAGCTTCTTCATTGGCAATATTTAGAATTTGGTCAATATTTTGGCTATTATCACGCGAACTATCATCTAATTCACTGGCGCGCATTATGTAGGCACGATAAACTTTTTCTCGCAATTGACGATTGTTTGCAAACTGCATAATGGCAAGATAATGCGGAGCTTGTAATCCAACTAAAAATCCATCTTTACCAGCTTGTTTTGCGGCTGCTTGAAACATCATTAAGGCGTTTTCCGGCAGACCTTGTAATTCTTCTTTATCGGTGAAATGTAGAGTAAACGCATCGGTAGCATCTAATACGTTTTGCGAAAAAGATGCAGAGAGAGTCGATGCTTGTTGTTGTAATTGTGCAAAACGCTCTCGTTGTTCACTGGGAAGAGTTGCACCTGATAATACAAAATCACGTAAATCGTTATCTAATTTTCGCTGTTGTGCAGCTGTTAATTGTTCATATTGAGTGCTATTGCGAATTTGCTTGAATTTATCAAACAAAACAGTATCTTGTGAAATTTCTGTAAAAAATGCTGTTACTTCTGGAATTAAATTATTATATTCTTCACGCCATTCTTTGGAATCTGCAACGCTGTGAATATGACTAATCACCCCCCAAATACGTCCAACTCGTTCCGTTAAATCAGTCAGTGCATCGACTGTGTTTTCCCAAGTTGCATTATTTATTTCTTTGATTTGTTTGAATTTTTCTCTTGCTTGATTCATGGCATCTTGCATTGCCGGTTTGATGTCTTGTGCGTTCAAATTATAGAAATTTGGAATATCACTTAAATTTAATAATGAGTTACTCATAACAAAACCTTTACATATAAAATTAGTTCAGCAATATGGTGGCATAAAATGCAAAAATCAATGTTAAAACCAACACTGCCGGAAAAAATAGTTATATGAAAGTGTTGCATATCGTATAATGTGCAACGTCTATCTAATAAAAAAATTTAAGAAATTATGGGGTTGTTTCCAGATAATCAGCCAATATCAGTTAGCCAATTGAATTTACTTGTAAAACAGTTGTTAGAACAAAATTTAATTGGACTGTGGGTTTCAGGAGAGATTTCCAATCTAACACGTGCAAGTAGTGGACACTATTATTTTGCACTGAAAGATGAAAGAGCCCAGATTCGTTGTGCATTATTCAAAAGCTTTGCCGATACCTTGACTTTTCCATTACAAGAAGGTGATGCAGTGGAGTTGTCCGGCAAAATCACACTCTACGAAGCACGTGGCGAATATCAAATCGTAGTGCAAGAAATTCGTCAAACTGGTGCAGGACGCTTATATGCTGCTTACGAAGCACTAAAAAAACGCTTGCATTCAGAAGGACTATTTGACAACTCTCGAAAAAAAACATTGCCCAAATTTCCTAAAACCGTAGGAATAGTTACCAGTCCGGCGGCAGCAGCCCTGCGAGATGTAGTAACCACCTTGCACAAACGCATGCCAATGATAAATGTGATAGTCTATCCTACTGCAGTGCAGGGAAAAGGTAGCGAACACGAAATAGCCAAAGCTATTGCAACCGCTAATAGAAGATGTGAAGTGGATTTACTGATTATCTGTCGTGGTGGCGGTAGCATAGAAGATTTATGGGCTTTTAATGAAGAAGTTGTTGTACGTGCAGTTGCTGAATCGAAACTACCTACCGTTAGCGGAGTTGGACATGAAACTGATTTTACCTTATGCGATTTTGCCGCAGATATGAGAGCACCAACTCCAACCGCAGCAGCTCAAATAGCAGCCCCAGATAGAATGGAATATTTAACTTATATCGATAATTATAAAAAACAAATGCAACAAATATTGCGACAACGTTATTTTAATAATAGCCAACATATAGACCGTTTGGAAAAATTATTACGTAGTCCCAAAGAATTATTAATGTCTCAACGCAAAAGAATAGAAGAATTATCACAACAAAATAAAATAAATATCTTGCGAATTATTAATCTATACCAACAAAAAATACAAATACAAACAAATATTGTTAATCAATTTCTACCTGATACAATAGTCTGCCGGAAACAATTGGATATAATAGAAAAAACATTAAATCAAGAAAAAGTACGTAAGCTAACACAATTATCACAACGTATTGAAATAATGGAGGAATTATTAAATGCAGTTGCTCCGCAAAAGGTGTTGCAAAGAGGATTTAGCGTAGTAATGGATAGTCGTGGAAAAATTATCTCTTCACCACAAAGATTACGTTTAGGTCAGGGGTTAGATATTCGCTTTGCCGAAGGAACAACCCATGTGATTGTTGCACAAGAGAATAAACAAAAAGATTTATTTGATTAATTATATAAGGAATTATTTATTATGAATATTTGCAAAAAGATTTTTACTATTACAATTTTCATATGTGCATTAGTTAATGCTGAACCATTAAAATTTGATGATTCAGTTAAACAAGGTAAATTAGATAATGGATTAACATATTATATTTTACACAATGATAATCCTAAAAATACTGCATATTTTTATCTAAATATCAATACCGGTAGTATTGATGAAGATGATAGCGAACAAGGTTTGGCACATTTTGTAGAACATATGGCTTTTAATGGAAGTCGCAATTTTGAAAAAAATGATTTAATCCGTAAATTAAAAAGTTTAGGAGTAAAATTTGGTCCAGATTTAAATGCGTCAACCAGTTTTATGGATACTACTTATAATATTCAAATAAGCACAGAAAATAGTGAAAATATTGATAGTGCATTATTGGTGTTACATGATTGGGCTGATGGAATTAAATTTCCGGCAGATGAAGTTGAGAAGGAAAAAGGAGTTATTTTAGAAGAAGCTAAAAAAGATGTTAGCACAAGATTTTATGAAAAACGTGCTCAACATCTATATCCTAATAGCATTTTTTCTATGCGTTTTCCAATAGGTAAAAATGAAATAATTGCCAATACAAATCGTGAAAAATTATTAGGATATTACCAAAGAATGTATCAACCAGAGATTATGAGTATAATCGTGGTTGGAGATATTAATGTGGAGAATATTGAAAATAAAATCAAAAAAGAATTTTCATCAATTAAAAATACTCCAATTACGCAAAGAGTATCTAAAAAATTACAATCATTTAAAGCCGGATATGCTAATTTAGTAGAAAAAGAAGCCGGTATGGATGTTGTTAACGTCATATTCAACGATGAATATTTACCAGTAAATTCAACAGAAAAATTAAAGCAACTATATATTAAAAGATACATTTCATTATTATTAGAATTAAGTTATAAAAAAATCAATGAAAATACCCAAAATCCATTGATTGCTGCCTTTGGAGAACAAAACCTATTTCATCAAAGAACACATAATGTATTTAGCATGGATATTATCTCCAAAGATGCAGAAAAATCATTAGATAGTTTATTTGCAGCAATTAAGGGGGTGCGTAAATATGGTTTTGCCCAAGATGATTTTGATAGTGTTAAACGAGAATTGATTAATAATAATCAAACTGAATATGAACGCAATGACACTCAACAATATAGCTTGTCTACTATTTTGCAATATGTTTATCATGGTACTGTTAAGTTGAGTAAACAAGATAAATATGATTTGGGTGTTAAAATATTAAATGAATTAACTTTATCTGACATAAATGAATATTTCAAAAAAATGACAGATAAAGACATGTTGGTTGAGCTAATTAGTCAAGATGATTTTGCTAATATCAATGATGATAAAGTAAATAAAATTTATCGTAAGGCAAAACCTTATAATTTTACACGTAACAGTAAAAAAATTAGAAAAGAATTATTGGAAAATATTCCACAAGCACAAGCATTTTTATCTGATACATTTAATCAGGAAAATCAACTTCACACTATTAATTTAAATAATGGTGCAACCGTTATATTAAAGGACATTAAAACCACCAAGAACAAAGTTGATTTTCTTGCAGTAAAAAAAGGAGGTATTTCCAATATATCTAATCCGCAACAGAATAAAATCGCATTTTCACTGTTAAATTTTGGCACAATTGGCAATTTAGACCGATATGAAGCACAAAAATTAACACAAGGATATAGCTACACCTTAAATATGGGTATGAGTGATATTGCAACAACTATTCGTGGACGCACAGCTACCAATGATTTAGAAAAAATGTTGCAAGAATTTTATATTCGTTTTCAAGAACCGAAACTATTGCAAACTTCTTTTGATTTATATAAACCAGAAGCGATTAGTGATATTGAAAAACGTAATCAAACTGTATCTTATCGTTTTGACAAGGAAGTATTGGATTTGTTTTATCAAGATAATCATAGGGTGAAACCATTAGAAGTTACAGATATTAATCAAGCAAATTTAGATTTAATGCAAAAAGAAGTAGATAAATATTTTGCTAATGCTGGTGAATATTTATTTATTTTCTCCGGTGATTTAAATATTGAAGAAACTAAAAGATTAATTGCAATTTATTTAGCCAATCTATCTGGACAAAAAGATGAAATTAACATTAAAGATGATGGTGTATATGCTATAACTGGTAATAAACGTATTGTAAGAGATTATGGCGATAGTGATAAATCAGAAGTGTCAATTACTTTGCGTAATGATAAATTGGCAAACTATGATAAACTTAATCGTGTTAAATTTAATGCACTAAAAGATGTTATTCAATCAGAATTAATGGAAAAAGTACGTGAGGATGATGGTCGTATTTATTCTGTCGCAGTTGCAGGAGAATATCGCCGTTATCCGCACCCAACTGCATTGTTGGATATTTCTTTTTCTTGTAAAGAAGAATATGTTGATGAAATAGTTGAAGAAATTAGAAGCATTTTAAATAGAATAAAAAGTAAAGGTAGCAAGCCTGAACATTTGGATAATTTTAAAAATGCTACAATAGTTGCTGTTAAGCGTAATTCTCAACGTTCTGAATTTTGGATTAGCGATATTATGATGGATAGGTTATTTGATATTCCGTTATATGAAGAAAAAGCTTACGAAAAAGAAATAAACAGTATTACTCAAAAGGATATACAGGATATGTTAAAAACCGTAGATGTTGGTAATTTCTTTGTTGCAGTATTAAATCCTAAAAAATAGTTTTAGTATTGTTTCCGGCAGACTTTGTAATCAAATAGTCTGCCGGAAAATATTTGATTATATTTTTCCGGCAGTATTATTATTCGCCAGTTAATACAATACGTTCTAATGCTTTAATAGATGATGGCACTCCAATTACTAATAAAACGTCATTTTCTTCTAACACAAATTCTTCTGTTGGTTTTTTGATATATTGAGTTTTTCTGCGTACTCCTAATAATTCAACATTTAGTTTGACGAATGGTAAGGTGTGAACGTCTTTACCAATGGCATGAGCACCACTTGATAGTTGTAGACTATCACGATAGATATTTTTGCTCGCTTGTGCTTGTGCCATTTCATCGCTGCCTAAATATAGATCTCGTAACATTGCATATTTGTCCTGACGTACATCGCGAATTATGTTGTAGACACGATAAAAAGGCATTCCATAATGCAACATTGCTTCACTTGCTAATACTAATCCTGTTTCGCGGTTGTCTGAAATTACACTGGTAGCTCCTAATGCTCCTAAAAGTTGAGAATACTCATCATTATTGGTGCGTACAATAACAGGCAGGGTTGGGCGTTCCGACATAATTAAGGATAAGATGCGTTCATTATCATGATTGGAATGTCCAGTTAGAATAACCATATGTGCTCTTTTTAAGCCTGCTGCCATTAGAATATCTTTGCGTTTTGCATCTCCAAATGATACAGGTTCACCAGCTAAACGTGCAGCATGTACGCGTTCTGCATCTAAATCTAATGCGTAGTAATTAATTCCTTCTTTTTGTAATATTCTTGCAATAGTTTGTCCGGTTTTGCCAAAACCTACTAAAAGCACATGGTCATCTTTTCCCATGTTTTCGATTAACATTTGGTGTAAGTTAATTGAGCGTTCGTCCCAAGTGCTTTTAAATAATTTTTCTGCTGTCCATGGGGTAATATTTATTAAAAATGGTGTTATTATCATAGATAGTAAAATTGCAGCAGTGCCAATTTGTGCTATTTCTGATGTAATAAGATGATCTTTTAATGCCAATGCCAATAATACAAAACCAAATTCACCACCTTGTGCTAAATAAACCCCTGAAATAAAAGAATCTTTATTTTTATATTTACTAAATTTAGCAATTGCAAAGACAACTATAAAATTTAATATTATTAATAATGATAGCAATATTAAGATGATTATATAGTTATCTTTTAAGATTGTTATATTTAATTTCATTCCAACGGTAATAAAGAAGAAACCTAATAGAGCATCACGAAAGGGTCGAATATCATCTTCCACTTGGAATCTATATTGTGTTTCTGCAATTAAAATACCGGCTACAAATGCTCCCAATGCCAAAGATAATCCACTTAATTCGGTTAAATATGCAACCCCCAAGGTTACTAATAATACATTGAGCATAAATAATTCGGCGTGTTCTTGTTTTGCCACTAAATAAAACCAAGGTCGCATTAATTTTTCGCCTAAATATAAGAGAACAAATAAGACTACCAACATTTTTACTATGGCAAAGGCAAGGTCTGTCCATAATGATGAACTATCGCCGGCAAGCGTGTGCATTAAAATCATAATTGGCACTACTGCAATATCCTGCATCAGTAGTACGCCCATAGTCATTTGTCCGTGTTGGGTACCTAATTCACCACGCCCAACCATCATTTTGCTGACGATAGCTGTGGAGGAAACCGTTAGGGCACTTGCAATGGCAAATGATGCAAGCATAGAGATTTTTCCTATAAAGTTGCAAATAAGCATGATGGTTAAAATAGTAATTACCACTTGCAGAAAACCGAAACCGAATACCAAATTTTTCATGGATTTTAGTTTAGGCAAAGAAAATTCCAAGCCTATGCTAAACATCAAGAAGACGATGCCGATTTCACCTAATAGTTCGGTGGCTTCGGTTTGACGGATTAGATGTAGAACACCCGGACCTGTGATAAAGCCAACGATAAGATAACCTAACATCGTTGGAATGCGTAAATGGCGACAAAAAATAACGGTTACAACCGCTAACAAAAGTAGCATAACCACAGAGTCAAGTGCGTGCATGTTTTTCTCTTAAATTTATTTTATTTAGTATTAAATATACACAATAAACACCATTCAAAACAATACGTAAAATGACAAACAAAATAGTGTTTTTTGCAACTATAAAAAGCTATGATTTTTCAAATATTAAGTTTAACATATTGTTTTATAATTGAAAATATTTTGCGATTAAAAAATAGGCAAGAATATGGTTGAGCTTGATTTAAGTGAGAAATTTTTGCTTAACATAGAGTTTTCCACATAGTTATCCACAATTTTTGTGGATAAGTCATCGAAAAGTGAATTTATAATTTTTTATTTATAAAACAATTTGTTAATTAAAATATGTGGTATTTTTTATACAAGTAATGGTTAGAGAGACTCCTGCAAAACTCGTCATTCTGAATTTCACGCAGTGAAACGAAGAATATAATAAGTTGTTTTATAAAGATTTTTAGCGTAGCCTTAAAGCTCGCAGAAACTTCGTTTTGGCTTCGCCTAAACTTCGGCTTGATTGCTTTGCAATCCATTGATTTACTTCGCAAATCAATGATTTTAGTCTAACGACTAAAATAAACCTTGTTTTCACTTCGCTCAAAATGACGAATTATAGAAAAATCGAGTTTTGCAGGAGTATCTTAGATTGAATTTTTGTTTAAAATTGTCATTTACTTGGCGTACAATGCCGGCTTTCCGGCAGACTATAGGAGAATCCTGCAAAACTGGCATCTGTGGCACATTTCGTAACGTTGTTTATTGCTTTCAACGACAAGCCTTTTTTACTTGTTATGTCTTCGATTTGAAGTGCTACTACGCATCGAACAGTACTCACATCTACCAGTTTTTCAGGAGTTTCCATAGTAGATTCATACCCAAACCAGCCTGCGTTGGTTCTCCTTGCCGTAATATTTATACTGTTGGCTGCTCACCGCTTTGTCTGTTTTTGGTATGAATCTACTATATTTATAAAGATCGCCTAATAAATTTTAAGGATTAATTCGTGATACTTTGGATAAAAAATATTCTTTTTTGGATAGCATTTGTAATAATAACTTTGATGTATTTTGTGTTGATGATGGCGAGCGGGGTATTGCCGGCACGTTATCGGCATTATGTTGGTGTGTCATGGGTGCGTTGTTTTATTTGGTTGTTAAAAGTTTGTATTGGCTTGGATTTTCGAGTTGAGGGTAGAGAAAATATTCCCAATGAACCATCGATTATTTGTTGTAAGCACCAATCAGGATATGAAACTTTGGCATTACAACTGATTTTTCCGCATCAAGTATTTGTAATGAAAAAGGAATTATTATATATACCGATTATAGGATTAGGTTTGATGTTGATGAGTCCGATTGCAATTGATCGTTCCCAACGTTCCAAAGCTACTAAACAAATTTTAGAGCAGGGCAAAGTACGCAAAGAAAAAGGTTTTTGGATTTCTATTTTTCCGGAAGGAACACGCACTAAACCCGGAGAAATAGGACAATATAAAAAAGGTGCAGCACGCATGGCACAAGCTTTACAAATGAATATTGTGCCGGTTGCGGTAAATAGTGGTAAATTCTGGCCACGCAATTCATTTTTAAAATATCCGGGTACGATTACTTTTGCGATTATGCCACCGATTTCTTGGAATGCTGGCACAGTTGAAGAAATAACTGATCAATACGCTAAAACCATTGAAACAGCCCAAAGAGCCATTGAAAAACAAACAAACACCTATGAGCAAGCCCAAACTGCTTGAACGCGAATTAAACGGCACTATCTGTCAAATTTGGATACACAAAAGAACTCGCAAATCAATCACAGTTAGAGCAAAATTTCGTGATGAAATACATATTGGCGTACCAACACGTTTAACTTGGTACGAGATTTATCGTTGGATATATAATCACAATGATTTATTAGAAAATTTATCTTGCAAATCGATAGTGCGTCAAAATACAACAAGTCTGCCGGAAAGCTTATATTACATGGGAGAGATAGTTTCATTTGATTTTGCTATGAATAATATTTTAAGTCTGCCGGAAAATAAAATTAACCATGAAACATGGCTGTTTTATTGGAAAAAACACGCACAAAGCATTTTATTAACACGTTTATCCCAACTATCAAAACACTTAAAACTATTTCCTGATAAAACACGAATTAGCAATGCAAAAAACTTTTGGGGAGTGTGTCGCAAACGCAGCATTGGATTAAATTGGAGGCTAATTGGAGCACCTGATTATGTAATTGATTACGTATGTATTCATGAATTGTGCCATTTACAAATTCCAAACCATAGCGAAAAATTTTGGCAATTAGTCTTAACATACTGCGATACATCAGATAAAGCCAAAGCATGGTTAAAAATACATCATAATGATTTATTTAGTGTTTAAAAAATGTGTTTTACAAAGTTTAAGTCTGCCGGAAAAAGTTTATAAAGCTTTCCGGCAGACTATTTACAAAATTATAACTTATTGTTTATTCGCACCAAATACACCATGCAAATCTTGACTTTTATCTTCAAATGCACCAGCTAAATTTTGAGCATTAGAACCGTAGAAAGAGCCTTCTACATAACCATTGCTATTAGCAGTGCCAAGAAATGTATTGGCTTGGATTTTGGCATCGATATTAACATCTCTTACATTGCCAAGTTTTGCACCTGATTCGCTTTGCCAATCGTTAAGTTTACCTTTTACGGTTTTATTAGCGAAATCAACGTCAAATTGTGATAAACCATACAATTCGCCACCTTGCAAACTCTCATTAGTAATGCCTTTACTAAATTTATCAGGGTTAATCGCAAGTGCGTAACCTTGATAAGTAGCATTGCCAGTAATAGGAATTTCATTCTTGGCAGTTGTTTGTCCTTGATAGAATAATTTTAATTCCTGCGTTTTGTAATCGACTAACCAACCATAATGAGCATAAGATGTGCCACGATTATCTAAATTGTGAGCAATAACCACATCATGACCTCCGTCTTCATCTAATTCGATGTTACGAGTGGCTTTTATTTTGGCGATTTCATCAGGAGTTAAACCGTCATCATTAGCATCTGGTATTAGTGAAAATTTTACACCATCAACTTCAATTGTTTGGAAATTATTACCATCACCACCAAAACCAGTGTTATTTGCGTAGGTAGGCTGCATCTCTGCTAATGATGACATTGATGGAGTGTGTTTCCATACTGCAACATGTCGTTGCAGTGTAAATGTGGCATCAGCTGTTGGGTTTTGGGTATTTTCATTATTGGTTTGTGAGTTATTAGTTTGTTGACCATTTGTTTGATTGGTATGTGGGGTATGGGTAGGTTGTGTAGAACCTTTATCATCTGAACCGCCACAGGCTGACAAAAGCAATGCAGAAATTACTGCAAATGTAAGAAGTTTTTTATTCATTTGATTTTCCTTGTTAAGCTTAAAAAAATTGACGTAAAGAGTGTGTTTTGTCAAACACACTCTTAAAGAGTACTCTTTAAGCAAATACTGCTGACATTAAAAAATTAGTCTGCCGGAAAAGTTTATAAAAAATTCCAGCAAAATCCGTCATTCGTAAATTTAATGTAGTGAAATGAAATGAATAATCTTAACATCTTGTTTTATAAATAAAGACTCTGGCAAAATTATTATTTTTTCGATTCGTCATTTTGAGCGAATCGAAAAATCTATTTATTAAACAATTAATTATATTCTTAATTTTTCTTCTAAAAATTCGTCAATGACGGATTTTGCAGGATTCTCAATTAGAAATCCCTGCAAAACCCTTACTGAAACAAAAATTTAATCCTGCCGTAGGGGGACAACACAACCCACCATAACGCCGTAGGAATTAATTCATTGTATTTCAACGATTTTTATTCCGACCTATCGGGCGGTTTGGTGGGCAAGGATGCCCACCTACGGCGTTTCTTTTTCAAAAATTAGGTTTTGCAGGGGGCAATTATTATTTGCTGTAGCTTACGAATGGCGAATGCTGAAAAATATGGTTTTGCAAAAGTTTCTTTCAGGCGGCTTGAAAAGAACTCATTGACGAAATCACCCTTCTTTTGCGTGGTTGATGGTGTATTTGGGAATTTCTATGGTTAAATCGTCTTTTTCCACAGTCGCTTGGCAACTTAATCGAGAAGTGGCTTCCAAGCCCCATGCTTGGTCTAATAAGTCTTCTTCAATATCGCTTGCGTCTTTAAGCGATGAAAAGCCTTGCCGCACAATAATATGG
>JAFZMY010000033.1 GCA_017553165.1 Neisseriaceae bacterium | reverse complement strand
TTCTGCTCTAATGCTTGTCTGTGCAAGATTACGATATGTCGCCCAATCTCAATGGGGAACAAGAAAATATATGAATATGTAACATTTCTTAAATTGGGAGATTGAAAAACAGGAATATTTAGCCACTTAAAAATTTAACCACTTAACCTATCGATAATTACCGAGTGAAATTAAATTTGCGAAAGAATATTGACATAACCTTAAGTCTGCCGGAAAAGTATTAAGTCTGCCAGAAAAGTATTAAGTCTGCCGGAAAAGTTTTCCGGCAGACTTATTTATAATTAATCTAACAAATTATTAACGTTCCTGCATTGCTTGTTTCAGACGAGTAATTGGTTTAATCAAATATTGAAATACAGTTTTTTCACCTGTTTTAATATCAACAGAAGCAATCATACCGGGAATAATTGGCAATGGTTTGCCATTTTTATCTGTTAAATCACCTTCATCTGTTTGAATAATCACACGATAGTATGCTTCATTAGGATCTAAATTAAGTTCACCAGGACGTTTTTGATCACGCAAGGTATCCGGACTTAATAATGTAACCTTACCGGTTAAGCCACCATAAATAGCATAATCATAAGCAGTAAGTTTTACCAAAGCTGTTTGTCCAGGGTGGATAAAAGCTACATCTTGCGGACGAATATACGCTTCAACCAATAAGGTATCGTCCAATGGCACTATTTCCATAATATCTTGACCAGCACTAATCACCCCGCCAACAGTATTAACACGGATATTTTTCACGATTCCACGTACAGGAGCTCGCATTAAGGAACGTTCCACAGGATCGGCACGATTTGCCATGTTTTCACGAGCCTGTGCTAATTCAGATTCAACACGAATTAACTCATTATTAGCATCTGCCGTATATTTATTAACACGTTCGGCAATTTGCAGTGCTAACTCACTCGACTGACGACTCATGCGCAACAATTCAACTTCTGAAACAACTCCTTGTTTAACCATAGGTGCTGTGATAGAAATTTCTCTATCTAACAATGCTTTACTTTTACTTAAACTTGCTACTGCATCTTCTTTTTGTCTTAAATGTGCCTGATATGCTGTCATTTCACGTTGTTTCAACTCTTCGTCAACGCCTTCTGGGAAAACAAGAGGCACATTGTAAGCTTCTGCTTTTAAACGAATTTGCATTGCTTCCAAGTTTTTAACTTTTGCTTCACTTTCGCGAAATACAGCAGAACTACGCGTATCGTCCAATTTAAGCAAAATTTGATCTTTTTCTACTATTTCACCTTCTTTAACTAACATTTCGGTGATAATTCCAGGGTCTAAACTTTGAATAACCTGTTCACGAGAACTTGGAATAATGCTTCCTTGACCACGAGTTACTTCTTCTAATGTACTGTTATACGCCCAGATAATAAATACAATTAAAAAAATACCTAATAGACGAACTCCCCAATACATGCCTTTATGTTGTTCGTGCTGCAAGGCTGCATTCAAATCATTAATCAACCGCAAATCTTGTTTGCTAACTTCCTCTTCTTTACGTAAAACCGGTGGTTGTTGCGATGATTTTGGAAATTTTAATTTATCTTTTAACATGATTTCATTTTATCCATTTTTGAAAATGCAATAAATTTACGGTTTATAACTTTATGCGTGATGATGTTCTTGTTGCCCTTTTTGTGCCAAATGTCGCAAAACTTCATCACGAGGTCCGTCTAACAAAACAGCACCATTATCCATTACAATCACTCTCTCAACTAATTGCAAAACTTGCAATCTATGCGTTACAACTAACAATGTACGTTGTCTACACCATTCTCCCAATGATTCTAACGCCATTTTTTCCGTATCCATATCTAAACCAGTTGTTGGTTCATCTAATAATACTACACGAGGTTTACGCAAAGTAAGACGTGCTAACGCAATAATTTGTTTTTGTCCACCAGATAAACCTAAACCGTTTTCACCTAATGGCATATCCAAACCACGTGGGTGATTTTGAATAACTTTATCCAATCCAAAACGACGTAGTGCATCGATTAAATCTTGATCGCCAGAAAAATCGTCCATACGTGCTAATTCTAAATTTTCACGCAATGTTCCCAAAAATAAACGTGGAGATTGTTCTAATAATGCTACTTGATTACGTAAGAAATTAGGATCAAGCTGTCTCAAATCAATATTATCCAAAGTTACATTACCACCCTTTGGTTCATAAATACCAGATGCTAAACGTAATAATGTACTTTTACCACTACCAATTGAACCTACAATACCCACTTTTTCACCTGGTTTGATAGTGATACTGAGATTTTTCACTACATCTGGCAAATCTTTTTGATACTTAAATGAAACATTATTAAAACATATTTCACCAACAACAGGATTAAGAGTAATGTAACTACGCTCTAAATCTCGATCAATTTTACGTTCGATAATATTATTTACACCCTTGTAAGCCATTTTTGCTTGTTGATAACGAGATGCTAATCCTGGAATTTGTCCCATTGGAGCTAATGCTCTGCCGGAAAGAATTACAGATGCAATCAGTGCACCCATAGTAATTTTACTTCCCTGATTAGGGCTATGAATAAGGTATGTGCCAACTAATACTAAAAATACTGTATTCAATTGTTGCAAGCTTACAGTAAAGCTACTTAACATATTGCTTAAATTACGTACTTTAATCGAAGATGCTGCTGTTTTGGCAGTATAAGCGTCCCAACGTTGTTGGGCCCACATATTAGCATTATTATTTTTAATTGTTTCAATACCTTCAACGGCTTCTACAACTAAACCTTGTCGTTGTGATGACTCACGCATTGACTCATTGATATATTTTGATAGTTTAGGTTGCACTGTGAAACTTACAAATACAATAATAGGAATAAGAGTAAGTAGAACCAATGCTAATTTACCACCAACTAATGCAATTACTCCAATGAATAAAAATACAAAGGGCATATCAACTAAAACAAGTATACTGGCACTGGTCATAAACTCACGAACAGCTTCGAAATCACGTAAGTTATTAGCGTAAGAACCAGAAGATGCCGGTCGTTGTTCCAAATCCAAAGCTAACACTCGCCTAAATAAAGCTGCACTGATAATTAAATCTGATTTTTTACCAGCAATATCAACTAAACGTGCTCGAATAATTTTGGCAATAAATTCAAAGAAAATTGCTATCATAACTCCTATACTCAATACCCAAAGGGTTTGATATGCTTGATTAGGAATTACCCTATCATAAACATTCATCACATATAGCGAGCTTACTAATGCCAAAATATTTATCAAGAAAGTAGAAAAAATTACTTGATAATAATATGAACGAAAACGCCAGATAACTTTCCAGAACCAAGATTTATGCAAAGTATATTCCGGCAGTTCAGAACGTTTATCTGCTGCTACACGTGGTTTAATAAACCAAACATATCCTAAATAGTCAGCAGCTAATTCTTTGCCTGTTTTAGTTTGTTCTAATCCATCGCTTTGTCTAATATAATAAACTCGTTGTCCATTTACACTTTCTATACGAGTTAGTACCACAGCCTCTTCATTGTGCAAAATTAAAAGTGCAGGCAAGGCTAATGATGGAATATCCTCCAATCCTCTTTGCGACAATGTATTATCAAAACCAAACGAACGCAAAACTTCCGAAAGAGAACTAAAATCAATACCCCCCTGATTGGTACGCACACTGTGCGTTGTTAATGCAGTAACCGGTACTGGTTGTCCTAATATTTGAGTCAGATAAGAAAGATGCGAAATAATAGATTTCATAATAAGTTAATTCAATTTGTATTTTAAAATTACAATTTACGAGGAGTATTCCATTTCACACGAGGACGAGTTTCCTCGATATAGCGTTTATCGCGTTCGGCATTTTCTGGAACATCGGCCCAAGATGCAATTCCGTGTTGTGCATGTAAATATGACAACGATGCTACACGAAAATCATTACGTGCATTAGCCGCAGACAATTCAACAGATGATAAATCATTATAGGCATTAAGTAATTCAATTAAAGTACGACGTGCAATCTTAAATTGCAAATCATAAGCATGAACTACATCACGATTAGAACGAATTTGTTCTTCGCTAATTTGCACTCGTTCGCGACTTTGCTCCATACTCAATAGTGCAGTACGAGTACGCTCATTAATATCGCGTGATACCTGTTCCAAACGTGCTTCTGCTGCTGCTAATTCATGTGCATAGGCTGACACTTCATGCGAAGTACTACGATTTAATAAATCCCAAGATAAATTTACATATACTTGACGTGTATCTCGATTAGCAGCTGCTTGCAAGTTAACTTCTGGTAATAATCTACCTTTGGAAGATTTTAATTCAGCACGAACACTTTGCAATTCAGCTTTTTGAGCCATATATGTAGGGTGCATCATATTATCTTGACGCATATATTCTTTGATTTGATTGGCATCTGTTATTGGGAATGGGTCTGATAATTTATCTGCATCAATACGTCTGCCGGTATATTTTTCTAAACGGCTCAAAGCTGTTTCTAAATTACTTTCGTATGTTGCAATTGATTGTTTAACTTGAACTTCACGAGCACGTCCTTGTACCCATTCTGAACGGCGACCAGGGTCATTTTTAACTATCACATTCAAATCGTGCATGATTTTGCCATGACGAGATAAACTATCACGCAAAACTTCCAATGCTTCACGATAATACAGTGCATTCAAATATTCGGTTGCAATGGTTTGCCCTAATTCTTCACGTGTTTCATAGTATTTGTAGTAGTGATAACGCTCTTTTTCTTTATCACGTTTTACTTGATTATTGATTGCACCCCAAGAAAATAGGTTAAGACTGGCAGCAACAGTAGGTTCAAACTTTTTAGATTTTTCAGCTGATGGGTCATCGCTACTTTGAGATAGCAATTGATTACCACCCACATTCACTGTTGGGTAATGCAATGCAAATGAACCATCTACTCTGCTTTGTGCAGCTTGTTCATTTGCCCATGCTTCATACAATGTGGGGTCATCAATTAAAACTTTTTGTAAAATTCGTTGCAAAGAGTAAGCATTATTAACTTTTGATACTTTGGCAAGTGTAACTCTGCGATTTTCCGCATTTTCTTTTACAGTATTGGTTGTAGTACTTGCAAAGCTATTTGTAGTTGCAATACTTACTTGGTCATCTAATGTGTTACTAACAACATCAACATTAGTACTCTCAATACTTTCTGACTTTTTAAGTTTCTTAAAGAATCCAAATATTGATGTTTTTTCCTTTGGAGCAGTATCAGTCGCTGCACTTACCTGATTGTTATTTGCACCACTTGCAAGGTTATTTTCTGTATCTTTTGATTTCTTGGATTTAAAGAATCCAAACATTGATGTTTTTTCAGCAACTGGTTCAGTTTCATCTGATTCCATGTGTTGAGCAATTATCATATCCAAGGTTAATTCATTGTTTTTTTGCTCTGTTGCTTGTGTTTTTTGTTTTGGAGATTTTTTATTTTTATTTTCCACTAAATTATGTGCAAGGATTTCGCCTTTATAAACAGGTTCTTTTTGATAGCCTGTATTTTCGACAACAAAACCCATCAGTGCATCATCTTCGTCAATCTGACTCGTTTTTGATGCACAAGCGGACAATAGAAATAAAAATAATATATATTTCAATAAGTTATCAGATATATAACGCATTATTATTTAAACATTTACATGCTATTCTATGTACAGGTGGTGTATATGTTACGTTACTCGCCATGTTTAGACAAGGAAATGACACTTTTTTTTGAGAAGTACGCTACAATCTGTACTAATTTAAATTAAGTTGTAAAAAATTATTACTTATGAAAACCATTGGAATTATCGGTGGTATGAGTTGGGAAAGCACTACAACATACTACCAACTCATCAATCAAGAGATAAAAAAACGTTTGGGCGAATTACATTCTGCCAAGATTATTTTAGTAAGCGTTGATTTTCATGAAATTGAACAATGTCAAAGTAGTGGTGATTGGGATAAAGCAGGTGAAATTTTGGTCAAAGCGGCACAAAGTTTACAAAAAGCAGGTGCAGATTTTATCGTGATTGCTACAAATACTATGCACAAAGTCGCACCAATAATAGAAGAAAAAGTTAAATGCCCTATTTTGCATATTGTAGATGCCACTGCTAATGTCTTAAAAAGTTCACAAATTAATCGTGTTGCACTATTAGGTACATCTTACACGATGAAGCAGGATTTTTATAAAAATAGATTAATTGCCAATGGTATTGAAGTTATCATTCCTAATGATGATGAAATTGAGTTAATAAACAACATAATTTACAATGAATTATGTGTGGGTATCAATCTTGATTCTTCACGCAAACAATTTGTACGTATAATCGAAAATTTGGCAGATAAAGGTGTTTGTGCTGTGATTTTAGGTTGTACTGAAATTGGTCTTTTAATCAGTGATAAAGATACAAAATTGCCAATTTTTGATACAACAAAAATTCATGCAATAGCAGCTGTTGATTGTGCTTTGAGTTAAAATAGTCTGCCGGAAAACAATTTAATTATTTTTTTCAAATCTTTTTTCAAACCTTATTCAAACTTAAAACATAAGGATTACGATGAAATCTTTAAGCAACCATTTTTTGATTGCCATGCCCAAAATTAATGACTCTCTTTTTGGTGGGAGTTTAGTTTATCTTTGTGGACACAATGATGATGGAGCGGTTGGCGTTATTATCAACAAACCATCTTCGGTTCGCATGAATCAATTATTCGAAGCAATCGATATTGAAACTCCAAAACGTTTTTCTGAACGCTGGGTATTATTAGGTGGTCCCATGCAGATTGATAGAGGTTTTTTTGTGCATACTCCAGTTGGCAAATGGCAAAGTAGCATTATTGTAAATGATGATATTGCCATCACCAGCTCACGCGACATTATCACCGGTTTGAGCGAAGATAGTGATGAAACAATTAAAACCATTGCTACTATTGGTTATTCCAATTGGACAGCAGGACAATTAGAAAAAGAAATTGAATCAGACCAATGGTTAGTTGTTCCATCTGATATGAAAATTTTATTTGATATTCCCTTTTTTCGCCGCTATGACGCTGCTTTACAAAAATTAGGCATTAGTGCGGCACATCTTTCAGCTGAAACTGGTCATGCTTAATCTTTCCGGCAGTGTTTTATCATTTGATTTTGGTGAAGTTAGAATCGGCATTGCACAAGGAAATACAACTCTTGCAATTGCCCACCCTTTGACCACAATTACAGGGAGTAATAAGCAAGAAAAACTCGATAAAATTGCCCAACTCATCAATGAATGGAAACCTGATTTTTTAGTAGTTGGCATACCTACTTACATCGATGGCAAAGAACATAAAACAACTGCATTAGCACGACGTTTTGCATTGCGACTTAATCATCGTTTTTCTTTGCCAGTTGCATTAGTTGATGAACGTTTAACCTCTGTACTTGCTGAAAATCTTCTAACTGAAAGCAATACTTTCGGTAAAAAACGTAAAGCAGCATTAGATTCTGTGGCAGCGATGGCTATTTTAGAAACATTTTTTCAAATAGGTAGTCAAGAGATAATTAGTTAAATCTTATATTAAAACAAGTCTGCCGGAAAGGTTTAATAGTCTGCCGGAAAGACTTATAGAGTTCCTTATAAAAGGTGTTACTGTCATTGCGAGCCGTTATGAAATAACGGCGTGGCAATCCCATTACTACGAAGAGCAAATATTTTTAATTTAATGAGATTTACACGCCTTAAACTTCGTTCAAGGATCGCTTTTGACGG